>JANOAM010000678.1:0-2869 GCA_031411215.1 Betaproteobacteria bacterium | reverse complement strand
GACTACGAAGGCCGCGTCAGCACGCTGTGCGCGGGTTGCGGGCACGACAGCATCTCGGCCGCGCTGATCCAGGCCTGCTGGGAAATGGACATCCAGCCGCACCGCGTGGCCAAGCTGTCCGGCATCGGCTGCAGCAGCAAGACGCCCGACTACTTTCTGGGCGCCAGCCACGGCTTCAACACCGTGCACGGCCGAATGCCCAGCGTGCTGACCGGCGCCAACCTGGCCAACCGCGACCTGCTGTACCTGGGTGTCAGCGGCGACGGTGACAGCGCCAGCATTGGCCTGGGCCAATTCGCGCATGCCATGCGGCGTGGGGTGCGCATGGTCTACATCGTTGAGAACAACGGCGTCTACGGTTTGACCAAAGGCCAGTTCAGCGCCACCGCTGACCGCGGCAGCAAGAGCAAGAAGGGTGCGGTCAACAACGACAGCCCGGTGGACCTGGTGGCCATGGCCTTGCAACTGGGTGCCACCTACGTGGGCCGCAGTTTCAGCGGTGACAAGGCGCAGTTGGTGCCGATGATCAAGGGCGCCATCAGCCATGGCGGCGCGGCCTTCATCGACGTCATCAGTCCCTGCGTGGCCTTCAACAACCACGCCGGCAGCACCCGCAGCTACGACCATGTGCGCGAGCACAACGAAGCCGTCAACCGCATCGACTTCATCGACCTGGCGCCCGAGATCCACGCCGAACCCAGGCCCGGCGATGTGATGGAACTGCCGCAGCCCGGCGGCGGTTTCATGCGCCTGCGCAAGCTGCACGCCGACTACGACGCCACCGACCGCCGCAGCGCGATGAACCACCTGGCCGCGCTGCAGGCCGAAGGTGAGATTCCCACCGGACTGCTCTATGTGGACCCGCAGGCCGGCGACCTGCACGCGGCGCTGAACACCGTGCCGCAAGCGCTGAACTCGCTGGCCGAGGTGGACCTGTGCCCGGGTGCGGCGGCGCTGGCCAAGATCAACGCTTCTTTGCGCTGAGCTTTGGACCGATCTTTGCACTGAAGCACCGCTGACTTGGCGCGTTCGTCCCGGCTCCTGGACCTGCTGCAACTGCTGCGGCGGCACCGCCAGCCGCTCAGTGGTGCGGCCATTGCGGCGGAACTGGGCATCAGCCTGCGGACCCTCTACCGCGACGTCGCCACGCTGCAGGCCCAGGGTGCGGACATCAACGGCGCGCCGGGCCTGGGCTATGTGCTGAAGCCCGGTTTCGTGCTGCCGCCGCTGATGTTCAGCGCCGAAGAAGTGGAAGCACTGGTGCTGGGGTCACGCTGGGTCAGCGAACGCGGTGACCCGCGCCTGGCCGCGGCCGCGCGCGACGCGCTGGCCAAGGTCGCAGCCGTGCTGCCGGCGGCCCTGCGGCTGGAACTGGAGACCTCCGCGCTGCTGGTGCCGCCCGGCCCGCCGCTGGCCGAGACCGGTGTGCATGACGGCGCCATCCGCCAAGCCATCCGCAGCGAACAGAAGCTGGTGCTGGACTACCGCGACGCTAAAGGAACGACCAGCCAACGCACCGTCTGGCCCTTTGCCCTGGGCTACTTCGACCGCGTGCAGGTGGTGGTCGCCTGGTGCGAACTGCGGCAGGACCTGCGCCACTTCCGCACCGACCGCGTCGCGTCGCTCAGCGACACGGGCCAGCGCTACCCGCGCCGCCGCCAGGCCTTGCTGAAGGACTGGCGCGCACAACAGATCCAGGCTGCTGACAGGAATTGACAGACCCTGCGCCGACAGTGAGGACTCCTTCAACCGCCAGTCAATCGAACCAGGAGCCTCAGATGAACCACCTTGCCCACAGCCAGATCCTCTACGTCCAGAACCCCATCGAAAGCGCGGCCTTCTATGGCCGGCTGTTGGACATGGCGCCGCTGGAGCAGTCGCCCGGTTTTGCCATGTTCGCGCTGGGCCCGCAGGGCGTGCTGGGCCTGTGGAAAGCGTCGGATGTGAAACCCGCCGCCACGCCTGCCGGCGGCAGCGAGTTGTGCTTCACCCTGGCCGACCGCGCCGCCGTCGACGCCTGCCTGTCGCGCTGGGAAGGCCAGGGTGCGCGAGTGCTGCAGCGGCCCACCGACATGGACTTCGGCTACACCGGCGCGGTGGCGGACCTGGACGGTCACCGCGTGCGGGTCTTCTCTCCTCCAGCTCCCTGAGGCCTGCGCTATGGTGGCGCCCCTGGAGGAGAGCCCCCATGCAAACCATCTTCACGCAACGCCGCACGGCGCTGCTGGCCCTAGGTGCCGTCGGCGCCTTGGTGCTGGCGGGCCGCAGCCGTGCCCAGCAGGACTTCAGCAAGGTCGAGATCAAGGCCGAGAAGCTGTCTGACAGCGTCTGGATGCTCACCGGTTCGGGCGGCAACCTGGGCTTGTCGGTGGGCGCGGACTCGGTCTTCCTCATCGACGACCAGTTCGCGCCGCTGGCACCGAAGATCAAGGCGGCCATCGCCAAGATCACGCCCAAGCCCGTGCAGTTCTTGCTGAACACGCATTTCCACTTCGACCACACCGGCGGCAACGAGTCCTTTGGTGGTGGCGGCGCGCTGATCGTCGCGCACGACAACGTGCGCCGCCGCATGAACACCGACCAGCTGATATCGCTGGCCGGCAGCACCAGCGCGCAGAAGGCGTCGCCCAAGGTGGCGCTGCCGGTGATCACGGTGGCCGGCGAGCTGACCTTGCACATCAACGGCGACGAGGTGCACGCCTTCCACGTGCCGCGCGCGCACACCGACGGCGACCTGATCGTGCACTTCAGGAACAGCGACGGGGTGCACGGGCGACACCTTCTTCAACGGCTTCTATCCCTTCATCGATGTCGGCAGCGGCGGCAGCGCCGAGGGCATGGTGGCGGCCGCGGACCGCGTGCTGGCGCT
>JANOAM010000677.1:0-7644 GCA_031411215.1 Betaproteobacteria bacterium | reverse complement strand
CGTCAAGCCGCTGCGCGGCAGCGGGCTCATCGTCTGCGACCCGAGCCTGGTGTTCGCGGTGATCGACGCGCTGTACGGTGGCATCGGCAAGTTCCACACCCGCATCGAAGGCCGTGACTTCAGCCCGACGGAACTGCGGGTGATCCTGCGCCTGGTGGAGACCATCTGCGCCGAATACAAACGCGCCTGGAACGGCATCTACCCGGTGGAGCTGGAATACCAGCGCAGCGAGATGCAGCCGCAGTTCGCCAACATCGCCACGCCCAGTGAAATCGTGGTGGCCACGAACTTCACGCTGGAAATCGGCGAAACCACCGGCAGCGTGCACTTCTGCGTCCCGTACAGCACGCTGGAACCCATTCGTGATGTGCTGTACAGCACCATCCAGGGCGACAGCGCCGAACCCGACCGCCGCTGGGTCAACCTGCTGAAGCAGCAGATCCAATCTGCCAACGTCGACCTGGTGGCCGAACTGGCCCACGCCGGTGCCACCGTCGAACAGCTGCTGTCCTTCAAACCCGGTGACTTCATCGAACTGGACCTGGACCCGATGATCCAGGCCAAGGTCGACGGCGTGCCTGTCTTCGACTGCGCCTACGGCACGTCCAACAACCGCTACTCGATCAAGATCGACAAGCTTCTGACCAGCAATCCGGCTTCCTGGATTGGAGACCACTGAGATGTCTGCAGAACCCGAAATGTCCGAAGAGGACAAGATGGCCGCTGAATGGGCGGCTGCGCTGGCCGAGTCCAAGCCTGCGGCCGATGTCGCCAGCGAGGTGGCCTTTGCCGCCGAGAGCGTGGCGCCGGCGGAGTTCACCAAGTTCAACTCGACTCCAGTCGTGGCTGCGGGCAACGACCTGAACATGATCCTGGACATCCCCGTCCAGCTGACCGTGGAACTGGGCCGCACGCGCATCCCCATCAAGCACATCCTGCAGCTGGCGCAGGGCTCGGTGGTCGAACTGGAAACCCTGGCCGGCGAACCGATGGACGTGCTGGTCAACGGCTTCCTCATCGCGCAAGGCGAGGTGGTGGTGGTGAACGACAAGTTCGGCATCCGCCTGACCGACATCGTCACGCCCAGCGAGCGCATGCGCCGCCTGTCCAAAATATGACCCCCCCCCGTAGCGCCTTCGGCCCGCAGCCCGTCAGAGACGGGCTGCACTCTGCCCGTCCAAGCCGGCGCAGGCCGGCTTGGAGCCGCGGGCATCGTCCCCCCCAGGGGGGCGCACCCAGCGGCCCGGCGAAGCCGGTTCCGCGGCTGCCGCTTGATGGTTCGCGAGAAGCCTGAGATGCAACCCGGCATTGGTTCCCTGCTGTGGTTCGTCGCCATCATTGCGCTGATCCCGGTCGCGTTGTGGCTGCTGAAACGTTCGCCCATGGTCGGCGGCAACCTGCTGCGCCCGGGCACGCCCAGGCCCGTGTCGGTGACGCCGCTGGGTGGCCAGAACAAGCTGGTGACGGTGGAAGTGGGCCAGGGTGACGACCGCCTGTGGCTGGTGCTGGGCGTGAGCCCGCAAGGCATCCGCACGCTGCACACCATGGTGCCGCAGGCCGACGTGGCCGCAGGCCCGCCGCAGGCCCCGGCCGCGACCTTCCAGCAACTGCTGTCGCGCCTGAGTGGCAAGGACGGCAAGGGTGGCACCGGTGGTGGGCATGCGGACTAAGCGCCTCATCGCCGCTTCACTGCTGATGCTGACGGCCGGAACGGCGTTGGCACAACAGCAAGGTGGCAGCCTGCCTCTGGTCATCGGCCAGGGCGCGGGCGGCACCAGCTATTCGGTGCCCATCCAGACCCTGCTGTTCTTCACGGCGCTGAGCTTCCTGCCGGCCCTGCTGTTGCTGATGACGGGCTTCACCCGCATCGTCATCGTGCTGAGCCTGTTGCGCCAGGCGCTGGGCACGCAGGCCGCGCCGCCCAACCAGGTGATCGTGGGCCTGAGCCTGTTCCTGACCTTCTTCGTGATGCAGGGCACCTTCGACAAGATCTACGAAAAGGCCTACGCCCCTTACGCCGCTGGCCAGATGGCGGTGGACCAGGCGCTGAAGGAAGGAGTGCTGCCGCTGCGCGAATTCATGCTGAAGCAGACGCGCCAGAGCGACGTGCAACTGTTCTCCAAGCTGGCCAAGCTGCCCGACGACGTGAAGGGTGCCGACGTACCCCTGACCGTGCTGGTGCCGGCCTTCGTGACCAGTGAATTGAAGAGCGCCTTCCAGATCGGCTTCATGATCTTCATCCCGTTCCTCATCATCGACATGATCGTGGCCAGCGTGTTGATGAGCCTGGGCATGATGATGCTGAGCCCGGTGCTTGTCGCCCTGCCCTTCAAGCTGATGCTGTTTGTGCTGGCTGACGGCTGGAACCTGTTGCTGGGTTCATTGGCCGCCTCCTTTGTGACCTGAAATCATGGACGCACAACAAGTTCTGACTGCCGGCCAACAGGGCCTGTGGATGCTGCTGATGGTGTCGGCGCCCATCTTGCTGGTGGTGCTGGGCGTCGGCCTGGTGGTCAGCGTTTTTCAGGCGGCTACGCAGATCAATGAAGCGACTTTGAGCTTTGTGCCCAAGGTGGTGGGGGCTGTTGTCGTGCTGGCTGTTGCGGGGCCTTGGATGCTGTCCACGTTGGTGGACTACATACGGTCGGTGCTGATGGGCATTCCATCGGCATTGGGGTGAGAGTGCGGCCGGGGTCTCGCCCCCGGGGGCGACTCACTTTCTTTGCTGGTGCAAAGAAAGTAAGCAAAGAAAGCACCTTTGAAGAGCATGCAGTGGTCGTAACCCGGATCGATCGCTGTCGCTCCGGCCGGTGCCACGCGAAGTCTCGCAAAGCCTTGCTCGACAGGGCGCTGGGCTCGCTGTGCGGCGGCTCACCCGCCTTGTCACTCTCGCGTGCCAACGGATCCCACTTCTCGGTCCCTCAACTCTTGCCCAGCGCGGCGTCTTGCCGAGTGCGGCGCTCTTTGGTTCGCTCTTCTCGTCGGCCAGCGCCCTGTCGAGCAATCCTTTGCGAGAACACCGCACTTCACCGGCCGGAGCGTCAGCGACCGATCCCTACGCCAACCACTGCATGCCAAGGTGCTTTCTTTGCTTACTTTCTTTGCACCAGCAAAGAAAGTGAGTCGGCCCCGGGGCCGAACCCCCGGCTGCAATCCAGCCACCCCTGGAAATGCTGACCTTCACCGAAGCCCAAGTCCTGCAGTGGATAACCCCACTGCTCTGGCCATTCCTAAGAGCGCTGGCGCTCTTCACCGCCCTCCCCATCCTGGGCACCCGCACCGTGCCCACCCGCGTGCGCATCGCCCTGGCCGCCTTCATCGCCCTCTGCGCCCAACCCAGCCTGGCCGAAGTGCAGCCCGTCCCGCTGGACTCCCCGCTGGCCCTGCAGCTGATCGTGCAGCAGACCGTCATCGGTCTGAGCCTGGGCTTCGCCGTGCGCCTGGTCTTCGCGGCGGTGGAGTTCGCCGGTGAAGTCATCGGCCTGCAGATGGGCCTGAACTTCGCCGGCTTCTTCGACCCGCTGTCCGCCGCCAGCGCCACCGCGTCCAGCCGTTTCTTCGGCACCATCGTCGCGTGGCTGTTCATCGTCGCCAACGGCCACCTGCTGGTGATCGCCGCGCTGGTCCAGAGCTTCACCGCCTTCCCAGTCGGCCCTGAACCCTTTGCCTTCCTGCACCAGGTGCAGCCGCACCGCTGGGGCGCCGAGGTCTTTGCCATGGGGCTGTGGATCGCGCTGCCGTTGGTCACCATGCTGCTGTTCGTGAACCTGGTGTTGGGCGCGATCAGCCGTGTGGCGCCGCAGATCAACATCTTTGCGGTGGGCTTTCCGGTGACGCTGGGTGTCGGCCTGCTGGGCTTGCTGTTGACGCTGCCGGCCATGAACACGCCGTTCACGATGACGCTGGAGCGCCTGCTCGAACAGTTCCGCTGACGTACCCGGCGTAAGCTGGGCGGATGAACAACACCCCATCAGCCCTGCTCGCCGGTGGCACCGGCCTCATTGGCCGTGAACTGGCGGCGCAATGGCCCGGCCCGCTGCACCTGCTGGTGCGTCGCGAACTGAAGCCCGCGTCTCCGGCGCAGCGTGTGCATGTGGTGGACTTCGCCGCCCTGCCCCCGCTGCCGTCTGCCGATGTGGCCTTCTGCTGCTTGGGCACGACTATCAAGCAGGCCGGTTCGCAGGAAGCTTTCCGTGCGGTGGACCATGACGCCGTGTTGGCCTTTGCCCGCGCTGCGCAGCGGGCCGGCGTCAAACGCTTTGGCGTCGTCTCGGCGCTGGGCGCCAACGCCAAGTCCAGCGTCTTCTACAACCGCGTGAAGGGTGAGATGGAAGCCGAGCTCGCCCGCATCGGCTTTGCGCGCCTGGTCATCGCAAGACCTTCACTGCTGGCTGGTGACCGGGCTGCCACTGGTCAGCCCACGCGCCTGGCTGAGCGCATCACGTTGGCGCTGACCGCGCCGCTGACGCCGCTCATCCCGCTGGCCTGGCGCCCTGTCCAGGCGGCGACCGTGGCGCGTGCCCTGCGGCTTGCGCTGGCGCAAGACGGACCGGCGGTGCAGGTGCTTGAATCGGCCCAACTGCAGGAGTTGGGCCGATGCACATCCACTTCCTAGGCGCCGCCGACGGCGTCACCGGTTCGCGCCACCTGGTGGACAGCGCGGGCAGCCGCATCCTGCTGGACTGCGGTCTGTTCCAGGGCTGGAAGCTGCACCGCGAACGCAACTGGGTCTTCCCGCCCGAGTTGCAGCAGGTGGACGCCGTGGTGCTGAGCCACGCCCACCTGGACCACAGCGGCTGGTTGCCGGCTCTCGTCAAACACGGCTACCGCGGCCCCATCCACGCCAGCCCGGCCACCTGCGCGCTGGCCAAGGTGCTGCTGCTGGACAGTGCCCACCTGCAGGAAGAAGACGCACGCCGCGCCAACAAGTACGGCTATTCGCGGCACGACAAAGCGCTGCCGCTGTACACCAAGGCCGACGCGCAGCGTGCGCTGTCACAGTTCAAGCCGCTGCTGCCCGGCCGCAGCGAACGGGTGGGCCGCCACCTGCTGACGCTGACGCCCGTGGGCCACCTGCTGGGTGCCTGCGCGGTGACGCTGCAGGAACCGGGTCGCGAAGGCCGGCGCCTCGTGTTCTCAGGCGACATAGGCCGGCAGAACGACCTGCTGATGCCGCCGCCGGAACCCATCCGCCGCGCCGACACGCTGATCGTCGAAAGCACCTACGGCAACCGCGTGCACCCCGCGGAAGACGGCGCGGCCAAGCTGGCCGACATCATCGTGCGCACCGCGGAACGTGGCGGCTCGGTGCTGATGCCCACCTTTGCCGTGGGCCGCGCGCAGGCCCTGCTGCTGGTGCTGCAAAGGCTGCGCCGCAGCGGCGCGATCCCTGAGCAACTGCCCATCTTCCTGGACAGCCCCATGGCCGTGGCCGCCACGGCGCTGTACCGGCAGCACAGCAATCTGCTGCGCGTGCCACCGCGCGAGTTGCGTGGCCTGGCCGATGGTGTGCGCATGGTGGAGACCTTGCAGCAGAGCCAACGCCTGCTGTCTTCACGCTTCCCCGCGGTGATCCTGTCAGCCAGCGGCATGGCCACCGGCGGGCGTGTGCTGCACCACCTCAAGCACCTGGCACCGGACCCGCGCCACAGCGTGGTCTTCGCCGGCTTCCAGGTCGGCGGCAGCCGCGGCGCACGCCTGCTGGCCGGCGAACGTGAGGTCAAGATCCACGGCGCCATGGTGCCCGTGCGGGCCGAGATCCAGCAGCTGCAAGGCTTTTCCGGCCATGCCGACAAGCTGGAACTGATGCAGTGGCTGGAAGGTTTCCAGCAGCCGCCGTCGCAGACCTTTGTGGTCCATGGCGAACCCGATGCGGCGGACACGCTGCGCGCCAGCATCAAGGACCACCTGGGCTGGCCCGTGCGTGTGCCCGCCTACGGTGAAACGGCAGAGGTCTGAGGCCTCAGATGAACACGCCCTGCCGCAGCCACTTCGTCGCGACCCACTTTTCTCCCGACACCACCGGCGCACCGCCATGCAGCGTCTTGGTGCTGGGGTGGGCGCGGTCGTAGCTGAAGAAAACCGCGTTGCCACGCACGGGGGCCACTTCCAGACCCACGTCGGGGATGGTGGTGGCGCCACCGCCTTCCGGCGTGTTGAGGTACATCACCAGCGTGCCCACGCGCTGACCGCCACGCAGCAGGATGCGCGGCGTGCCGGCCTGGGCAGGGTCGAAGTAGTCGTGGTGCGGGCGGTATTCCGCGCCCGGGCGGTAACGCAGCACCTGCAGGCCTTCACCGTGGTCCACGGGCCAATCCAGCAGGTCGGCAATGCGCTGTTCAATGCGGCGGATCAGATCGTGCTCACCACGCTCGAAGAACATGCCGTCGCTGGTGCGTGCGTCATTGACCTCGCTGCCGCCAGTGGCGTTCTGCACCGTCTCTGACCGCGCCAGGCGCGGCCGCGCCAAGTCCATCAGGCCGTTGCATTCGTGGTCGGACAGCAGGCCGCCCAGCACGATGACACGCGGCTGTTTCAACAGCGTCAGGATCTTCACCGTGTGCCCGCCCACGGTGAGGCTGGAAGGCTGGCCATCCAGCGCCGGCTCGGGCACCTTGCTGGGCGCGGGCAGGTCGTCTTCAGCCGGGTCGGCGGCGTCGCCCAGGGTGGCCAGGTGCTCGCGCAGCGTCTGCTCCATGGCCTTGATGGCGACGTCCTCGTTCCAGCCGCTGGCCTTCATGGACTCGATGACGTCCTGCGGGCGGCAACCGGCCTCGGCCTGGTCGATGATCCAGCGGCGCAGCTCGGGCGTGATGGGTTGAGCGAGGGCGGTCGTCATGGCCTTGATTTTGACGTATCGGGCGGTGTCGTTGCGCTGGCAATGCAGCCGGGGTCTCGCCCCCCGGAGGCGACTCACTTTCTTTGCTGCTGCAAAGAAAGTAAGCAAAGAAAGCAGCTTGAAGAGCTTGCGGTGGTAGCCGTAGCCACCGGTCGCTGCGCTCCGGCCGGTGCCACGCTAAGTCTCGCAAAGCCTTGCTCGACAGGGCGCTGGGCGCACGGTAAGGCGGCTCATCCGCCTTGTCACTCTCGCGTACCAACGGATCCCGTCTTTCGGTCTCTCAAATCTCGCCAAGCGCGGCGTCTTGCCGAGTGAGGCGCTCTTCGGGCCGCCCTTCTCGCAGCCCAGCGCCCTGTCGAGCAAAACTTTGCGAGAACACCGCACTTCACCGGCCGGAGCGTCAGCGACCGATCCGGGTTACGACCACTGCGTGCCATGGTGCTTTCTTTGCTTACTTTCTTTGCACCAGCAAAGAAAGTGAGTCGGCCCCGGGGCCGAGACCCCGGCTGCACTTTCAGCGAGCAGCCAACGCCTGGTAAACGCGAACGTAGTCCACTTCCATGGCCAACGGAAACACCCCGTCGTCCACCGGGCCTCCCAGGTCACCCCCAATGGCCAAATTCAGTATCAGATACTGCGGCGCGGCAAAGGGCCAGGCACGTGCCCCCACGTCCAACCGCGGGTAGCGCATGTGCATGAACCCGTCCACGCCGAACGACACGTCATCAGCCGTCCAGTGCATCTGGTACCGGTGGAACTCGGTACAAGCCGTGTCCAGCCGCGCCGCGCCGCCCACGCCCATGCCG
>JANOAM010000676.1:0-4752 GCA_031411215.1 Betaproteobacteria bacterium | reverse complement strand
AGATGGACGGGCAGACGAAGTGCACGGTCTTGACGCCCCCTGCCTTCAGCCGCGCTTCCAGGTCCAGATTGAAGTCAGGCGCGTCGACGCCTATGAAAGCAGCCGGGCGTTCAGCCAGCAGCCGGTCGCCCAGGGCGTCGCGTATGGCTTTGATCTCGCGGTAGTGGCGCAGCACTTCCACGTAACCGCGCACCGCCAGCTTGTCGCTGGGCCACCAGGCGTCGAAGCCGTGTTCTGCCATGCGCGGGCCGCCGATGCCGGCCATCTGCACATCAGGCCAGCGCCTCTTGACGCCGGCCAGCAGCAGACCGGCCAGCAAGTCGCCGGATGCTTCACCGGCGACCAGGGCCAGGTTCATGTCAGCGCACGATGCCGCGTGTGGACACGGCCAGGAAATCGAGCAGCATCTGTACATCCACGTCGCCGCCCTCGACGCTGCCTGCCAGTGTGGCAATGGCGCTCTTGGCCGCATCCAGTGTCAACCCATCGCGGTACAGCAGCTTGTGCATCTGCTTGACCAGTGCCAGCCGCTCGCGCGAAAAGCCACGCCGGCGCAGCCCTTCCGCGTTGTAGCCATGAACGCCCAACGGGTTGCCGGACACGGTCATGAAAGGCGGGATGTCCTGCGAAACATGGCTCTGGAAGCCCGTCATCACATGCGCACCGACCTTGCAGAACTGGTGGATGCCCGACAGGCCACCGATGATGGCCCAGTCGCCCACATGCACGTGCCCGGCCAGCGTCGCGTTGTTGGCCAGGATGGTGTGGCTGCCCAGCTGCACGTCATGCGCCAGGTGCACGTAGGCCATCACCCAGTTGTCGTCGCCCACACGGGTGACACCGCCGTCCTGCGCCGTGCCGCGGCTGAGGGTGCAGAACTGGAAGATGGTGTTGCCGTGCCCGATGTGCAGTTCAGTCGGCTCGCCCGCGTACTTCTTGTCCTGCGGTGCGCAGCCCAGGGCGCTGTGCGACGAGATGCGGTTGTCGCGGCCTATGGTCGTTGGCCCTTCGATCACGCAGTGCGCGCCTATCGACGTGCCTTCATCCACTTTGACACCAGCGCCTATCAGCGCATAGGGTCCGACCGTGACCGTGGCCGCCAGTTCCGCGCCCGGGTCCACGATGGCCGTGGGGTGCACCTGCGCCATGAGTTCAGGCCGTCGTCTTGCGCATGGTGCACATCAGGTCCGCTTCAGCGGCCACCTGGCCATCAACGGTGGCTCTGCACTTGTAGCGGTAGATGCCGGATCTCTGGCGGTCGATGGCGGCTTCCAGGATCAGCTGGTCGCCGGGGCCCACGGGGCGCTTGAAGCGTGCGTTGTCGATGCCGGCGAAGTACACGACCATGTCGTCACCCGGGTCCGAGTCAATGGCGTCAAAAGACAGCACCGCCGCGGCCTGGGCCAGCGCTTCCAGCATCAGCACGCCAGGCATCACAGGGCGCACGGGGAAATGGCCCGGAAAGAAAGGCTCGTTGTAGGTGACGTTCTTCAGCGCCTTGATGCGAACGCCCTTTTCGATTTCCAGCACACGGTCCACCAGCAGGAATGGGTAGCGGTGGGGCAGCTTGCGCAGGATGTATTGGATGTCCATCGTTGTTCTCAGTTCTTTCTTTCCAGCGCCCGCAGCCTGTCACGCAAGGCGTGCAACTGCTTGAGCGTGGCAGCGTTCTTTTCCCAGGACGCATTGTCATCGAACGGAAACAGGCCGCTGTACTGCCCCGGCTGGTGGATGGACCGTGTGATGACCGTGGCCGCGGTGATGTGCACGTGGTCCACGATCTCCAGGTGTCCCAGAATGATGGCGCCGCCACCCGCCGTGCAATGCCGCCCGACACGCGCACTGCCGGCCACCCCCACGCAGCCGGCAAAGGCCGTGTGGTCGCCGATGCGCACGTTGTGGCCGATCTGCACCAGGTTGTCCAGCTTCACACCCTGGCCCAGCACGGTGTCGTCCAGCGCGCCACGGTCTATGCAGGTGTTGGCGCCGATCTCCACGTCGTCACCGATCACCACCGCGCCCAGTTGTTCGATCTTTTCCCAGCTGGGGCCCGTCTCACCCTTGGCAGGAGCAAAGCCGAAGCCGTCGGCACCGATCACCGCGCCGCTGTGCACGATGCCGCGTGCGCCGATGCGGCAGGCTTCGGACAGCGTCACGTGGGCCTTGAGCCAGGTGGCTTCGCCGACCTGTGCGTCGTCACCGACATGGGACTGGGGCCCGACGACCGCGTGGGCGCCAACGCGCGCACCACGACCGACGAAGCTGAGGGCGCCGACGGAGGCTGAGGCGTCAATCCAAGCGCCCTCTTCCACCACGGCACTGGCATGGACGCCGGGCACCGGGGCGCGGCGGCGTTGCGCGGCCCACCACTGCGAAAGGCGCGCGTACGCCAGATAGGGGTCGGCGCACACCAACGCCGCACCACGTGCCACCGCGGCGTCACGCAGCGCGGGTGCGACGATGACGCAGCCGGCCTGCGTCTGCGTCAGTTGGGACTGGTAGCGCGGGTTCGCCAGGAAGCCGATGGTGCGCGCGTCGGCGGTTTCCAGCGGACCGATGCGGTCCACCTGCACGGCCTCGTCGCCGACCAGTTCGCCGCCCAGCAGGGCCGCGATGTCACCGAGGCGCACGCCCATGGGCCGCCGCTGCCTCGGTGCGGGCGCAGGTTTACTTGCCGCCCGGAGCTGGGGCGGCGTTGAGGATGCGGATCACCTTGTCGGTGATGTCCACGCGCGGACCGGCGAAGACCACTTCCTGCAGGATGAGGTCGTACTTCTCGGTCTCGAAGATCTGCTTGATCACGCGGTTGGCACGCTCGACCACGGTCGCCAGTTCCTCGTTGCGACGCTGGTTCAGGTCTTCCTGGAATTCGCGGCGCTTGCGCTGCAGGTCCCTGTCGGTTTCAACGAGCTCACGCTGGCGGCGGTTGCGCTCGCTTTCGGACAGTGTGGGCGCGTCCTTCTCCAGCTTGTCCGCGGCCGCCTTGAGCTTGGCGGCGGCGTCGGTCATTTCCTTTTCGCGCTTGGTGAATTCGGCTTCCAGCTTGGCCTGCGCGGCCTTGGCTGGGGTGGCTTCGCGCAGCACTTTTTCGCTGTTGACATAGCCGATCTTGAGGTCCTGCGCGTGGGCCGTGACAGCCACGGACGCCAGCGCGGCGGATGCCAGCGCCATACGGGCGATGGGGACGAGGGAATGGATGGCAAACAGCTTCATCAGAACGCAGTCCCGATCTGGAATTGGAAACGTTGGATTCTATCGTTGCGCTGCACGCGCAAGGGCTTGCCCCAACTTAGTTTCAGGGGGCCCACGGGTGAGATCCAGCTCAGGCCGACGCCGGCGGACGCCCGCAGGGAGTCCCAGGTGGGTGTTTCGTCCTCACGCCAGACGTTGCCCACGTCGGCAAAAGTGAAGATCCGCAGCGACTTGTCGTTGCCCGTGCCGGGCACCGGGAAGTAGAGCTCGGAGTTCGCGTTGAAGCGGCGTGCGCCGCCGATGTAGGCGCCCGTGGGGTCGACCACGCCCAACGAGCCTTGTTCAAACGCGCGCACCGTGCCCAGGCCACCGCCGTAGAAGTTCTTGAACACCGGGAAAGGCTTGCCGCCCAGGCCCTTGCCGATGCCGATTTCGGCATTGAGGCCCAGGCTCATGCGCAGCGGCAGCTGGAAGTACTCCTGGTACTGCAGGTTGGTCTTGAGGTACTTGACCTCGCCGTAGTAGCTCCACTCGAAGAACACACGCTGGTAGCGGCCGGCCGTGGGCGTCATCACGCTGTCGCGGCCGTCACGTGCCCAGCCCAGGGTGGTGGTGAACGCATCCGTCTTGTCGCCGTACAGCGCGCGGTAGTTCAACCAGGCCAGCGGCAGGCCGACGGATGTACCCAGTTCCGTGCGCTCCCAGCCCAGGCCCAGGAACACGGTGTCGTATTCGCTGAAGGGCACGCCGAAGCGCACTGCGGCGCCGGGTGTCTTCAGGTCGTAGCTGTCGCCCAGGTAGTTCACCGGGCGCTGCGTGCGGTAGAAGGCGTCCACGGCCAGCGAGATGCCGTCCACCGTGAAGTACGGGTCCACCGTGCTGACCACCACCGTGCGGTTGTACTTGCTGGTGTTGAGCTCAAGACCCAGGCTGTTGCCGGAGCCGAAAGCGTTGTCCTGCTTGACCGACGCGTTGAAGGTCACCTTTTCAGCGCTGGAATAGCCCGCGCCGACCGACAGGTTGCCGGTGGGTTTTTCAGTGACGTTGACCACCAGATCGACCTGGTCAGGCGCACCCGCCACTTCGTTGGTCTCGACCTCAATGTCCTTGAAGTAACCCAGGCGCTCGACACGTTCCTTGCTGAGCTTGATCAGGCCACCGTCGTACCAGGCCGATTCCAGTTGCCGGAATTCGCGGCGTATGACTTCGTCACGCGTGCGTGTGTTGCCGGCCACGTCGATACGGCGCACGTAGACACGGCGCTGCGGTTCGGCCGCCAGCACCACGGCGACCTGGCCGGTGGCACGGTCGATCTCGGGACGCGATTCAACACGTGCGAAGGCGTAGCCATAAAGGCCGAACAGGTCCTGGAAGCGCTTGGTGGTTTCCGTCACCGCGTCGCCACGGTAGGGCTGGCCGGGGCGCAACAGCACGAAGGCGCGGAACTCCTGTTCCTTGCCCAGGTAGTCACCTTCCAGCTTCACGCTGGTCACCGTGTAGGGCTGGCCTTCGCGGATGGAGATGGCGATGGAGATCGTCTGCTTGTCCGGCGAGATCGTG
>JANOAM010000675.1:0-4130 GCA_031411215.1 Betaproteobacteria bacterium | reverse complement strand
GAGGTGCTGCAGCTCAACCCGCCCGGCCTTTGCGCCGATGGCCGCTGCATGGACGAAGGCCTGCTGCTGGGCCTGGACGAGCGGCTCAAGACGATGGCCAGCAAACCCAGCACCCAGTTCCTGGTGCTGCACCAGCTGGGCAACCACGGACCCAGCTACTTCCGCCGCTACCCGCCGGACTTCAAGCGCTTCACGCCGGCCTGCGAATTTGACGACCTGCACAAGTGCAGCACGGAGGAGATCGTCAACGCCTACGACAACGCGCTGCTCTACACCGACCACGTGCTGGCGCGGCTCATCAAGCAGTTGCAGGCAGCGCAGGCGCAGGTGGACTCGGTCGTGCTCTATGTCTCCGACCACGGTGAATCGCTGGGCGAAAACAACCTCTTCCTGCACGGCCTGCCCTATGCCATTGCGCCCGATCTGCAAAAGCGCGTGCCCATGGTGATGTGGTTCAGCCAAGGTGCCGCCGCGTCCACCGGTGTGGACATGGCCTGCCTTCAGCGCCGCGCCACGCAACCCGCCGCGCATGACCACCTGTTCCACACCTTTCTGGGCCTGATGGACGTGAAAACCGCGCTCTATGAAAAGGACTGGGACCTGGCCAAGGACTGCAGGGGATGAAGCCCCCAAGCTCGCTAGCGCTCGCTACCCCCCAAGGGGGCCGTCCGCCAACGGCCCGGCAGAGCCGGTTCCGTGGCGGGAAGCTTGATCGCCTCGCTTGGTCCTGACGTGAAGCAGATTTCAGGCACTTCCTGGCAGCGTGACGCCGCTATCACGGCTGTCACCTTGGCGCTGCTGCTGGCCTGGGACGCCAGCGGTCTGGACCTGGCCACCGCGCGGCTCGTTGCCGACGGCCAGGGCTTTGCGTTGCGTGAGGCCTGGTGGGCCAGCCGGCTCTTGCACGACGGCGGCCGCATCCTGTCCTGGCTGCTGCTGGCCGCTGTGGCACTGGGCGGCTTGCGCCAGCCCGGCGACGGTGACCCGCCCAGAAGCTGGCGCTGGACCTGGGTCGGTCTGATCCTGTTCTGCGCCGTGGCCGTGCCTGCGCTCAAGCGGGTCAGCAGCACCAGTTGCCCCTGGGACCTGGTGGAATTCGGCGGCGTGGCGCAGCACGTGTCGCACTGGCGCTTCGGTGTGGCGGACGGCGGCGGCGGGCGCTGCTTCCCGTCCGGCCACGCGGTGGCGGCTTTTGCCTTCTTTGGCCTGCACTTCTTCTGGCGTGACTTCAATGTGCGCAAGGCGTGGCTGTGGCTGGCCGCCGTGCTGGTGCTGGGCACGGTCTACGGCACGGCCCAGCTGGTGCGTGGCGCGCACTACCCCAGCCACACGCTGTGGTCGGCCTGGCTGTGCTGGGTGGTGTGCGCGCTGGCCTACCATCTGCTGAAGCGTCCAGCCATCCGCAAGGAGACCCCATGAGCGACCCCTCAGACCACAGCGCCGCCTGGAAGCACGACGGCGTGCGCGTGGTGCCCGGCAACCAGCTGGACGCCAACACCGCGCAGACCCCGGGCATGGACCGCAAAGCGGCCATCAACTTCGCCCGTGTCGGCGCGCAGAAGCTGTGGGCCGGCACCGTGCACATCCACGCCGGTGCCAAGACCGGCGCCCACCACCACGGGCCGCTGGAAAGCGTGATCTACATCGTCAAGGGCCGCGCCCGCATGCGCTGGGGTGAGCGCCTGGAATTCACCGCCGAAGCCGGCCCGGGCGACTTCATCTACGTGCCGCCGTTTGTGCCGCACCAGGAGATCAACGCCAGCGCCACGGAGACCCTGGAATGTGTGCTGTGCCGCAGCGACGGCGAGGCCGTGGCCGTGAACCTGGACATCGCACCGGTCGAACAACCCGAGAACGTGCACTGGGTGGACCCGACACACCCGGCACCCAAGGCCTGATCCCATGAGCACTGTCGAACCTCGCACGCTGCTGCGCGCCCTGTACGACGCTGCTGTGCGCCGCGCGCTGCCCGCCGACAACACCGCGGCCTACCTGCCTACCCCGCCCAAGGGCCGCACCCTGGTGCTGGGCGCCGGCAAAGCGGGTGGCTCCATGGCGGCTGCCGTGGACGCGCTGTGGCCGAAGGACGCGCCCATGTCAGGCCTGGTGGTCACGCGCTACGACCACGTGCCGCCGGCCTACAAGGCCCGAATGGCCCAGAACGCGGGGCGCATCGAGGTCGTGGAAGCCCGCCACCCGGTGCCCGATGAAGCCGGCGCACGCGCCGCCCAGCGCATCGCCGACCTGGCACGCGGCCTGACGGCCGACGACCTGGTGCTGTGCCTGATCTCGGGCGGTGGGTCGGCGCTGCTGTCCATGCCCGCGCCGGGCTTGACGCTGGACGACAAGCAGGCCATCAACAAGGCGCTGCTGAAGAGCGGCGCGGCCATCGACGAGATGAACTGCGTGCGCAAGCACCTCAGCGCCATCAAGGGCGGCCGCCTGGCTGCGATGTGCGCCCCGGCGCGGGTGGTGACGCTGTTGATCAGCGACGTGCCGGGCGACGCGCCCGAGGTCATCGCCAGTGGTCCCACGGTGCCGGACGCCACCACCTGCGCCGACGCCCTGGCGATCTGCAAACGCTATGGCATTGAACTGCCGCCGGCCGCCCGCGCCGGGTTGGAGAGTGGCGCTTTCGAATCACCCAAGCCCGGCGACGCCCTCTTCGCAGGCCACGAGGTCCACATGACCGCCACGCCGCAGCAGAGCCTGGAAGCCGCAGCAGCCGTGGCCCGCGCGGCAGGCATCACCGCCCACATCCTCAGCGACGAGATGGAAGGCGAGAGCCGCGAAGTCGGCAAGGTGCAGGCCGCGCTGGCCCGCGCCGTGGCGCGGCGCGGCGCGCCTTTCGCCCGGCCCTGCGTGATTTTGTCCGGCGGCGAGACCACAGTCACCGTCAAGTCCAAGGGCGAGAACGTGGACAAGGCCGAGCGGCCGCCCGGCCGGGGCGGCCGCGCCACCGAGTTTCTGCTGGGCTGCGCCATCGCGCTGCAAGGTGAACCCGGTGTGCACGTGCTGGCGGCGGACACCGACGGCATCGACGGCGTCGAGGACAACGCCGGTGCCATCGTCACGCCCGACACCCTGTCCCGCGCCCAGGCGCTGGGCCTGAAGGCGGCGGACTTCCTGGACCGCAACGACGCCTACAACTTCTTCCAGCCGCTGGGCGACCTGGTGGTGCCGGGGCCCACCTTTACGAACGTCAACGACTTTCGCGCGCTTCTGGTCTTGTAGAGACCGTCAGCGCCTACCATCCGGGCTCCGCGCAGCCCAAGGTCATCAGGAGGCCGACAGTGAAGGTGAACATGTCCGTCCTCGCCATGCTGGCGGTGGCCACACTGGCCGTGCTGGCCCTGACCTACCGCGTGACCACCGCGCCCGAGCGCATCCAGCAACGGCTGGCATCGGCCAAGGCGACCTGTGCCAACACCGGTGGCCAGTGGGTCAAGGTCGGCCGCGAAGAGTCCTGCCAGCCGGCAGCCGAACGCGGCAAGAACTGAACTCACCGGCCGCCTAGACTGGCACGATGAGCACAGCCATCCTGCAGGTCCAGGCCCTCGGTTTCCCGTGGCAGACCATCGACCCCTTCCTGTTCTGCGTCTACCACGACGACGCCTACCCACGTGGCAACGCCGGGTTCGGCCCGGACGCGCCGCTGGCCGGGCGTGACCTGGGCCAGGACTTCGCCGGCCAGGACGGCTGGCGCATGTACCACGGCCTGACGGTGCCTGGCTTCCCACAACACCCGCACCGCGGTTTCGAGACCGTGACCATCGTGCGCAAGGGGCTGGTTGACCATGCCGATTCCCTGGGCGCCACCGCACGCTTCGGCGGTGGCGACGTGCAGTGGCTCACCGCCGGCAGCGGCATCCTGCACAGCGAGATGTTCCCGCTGCTGAGCGCCGACCGGCCCAACCCGCTGGAGCTGTTCCAGATCTGGCTCAACCTGCCGGCACGAAGCAAGATGTCGGCACCGCACTTCACCATGCTGTGGGCCGAGGCCATTCCGCACCTGCAGTTGGGCGGGGTCCAGGTCTCGTGCATCGCGGGCCGCCTGGCCAGCGCCGAACCGCTGGCGCCGCCGCCCGATTCGTGGGCCGCGCAGGGCGAGTCGGACCTGGCCATCTGGA
>JANOAM010000674.1:0-2350 GCA_031411215.1 Betaproteobacteria bacterium | reverse complement strand
GCACCAAGGGCAGCACCAAGGACGACGCGGCGCCTGCGGCGGAGGAGATGGTCATCCGCATGCCGACGACCCGCAAGACCGGGGCTGTGGTCATGCCGGCGCGCGAGCGCACCGTCGTGCGCCTGCCCAGCTACGAACAGGTCAAGAGCGACACCGTGCTCTACGCCCACGCCAACCGCGTGCTGCACCTGGAGACCAACCCCGGCAACGCGCGTGCGCTGGTGCAGGCCCATGGTGACCGCGACCTGTGGATCACCCCGCCGCCCATCCCGCTGAGCATGGCGGAGATGGACCACGTCTTCGACCTGCAATACGCCCGCAGCCCGCACCCGGTGTATGCCGACGACAAGGGCAGCCACGACCACGCCACCAAGATCCCGGCGTGGGAAATGATCCGCTTCAGCGTCAACATCATGCGTGGCTGTTTTGGCGGCTGCACCTTCTGCAGCATCACCGAACACGAAGGCCGCATCATCCAGAGCCGCAGCGAAGACTCGGTGATCCGCGAGATCGAGGAGATCCGCGACAAGGTCAAGGGCTTCACCGGCGTCATCAGCGACCTGGGCGGCCCCACGGCCAACATGTGGCGCATCGGCTGCAAGAGCACGGCGATCGAAGCCGCTTGCCGCAAGCCCAGTTGCGTGTTCCCCGGCATCTGCCCCAACCTCAACACCGACCACGGGCCGCTGATCAAGCTGTACCGCCGAGCGCGGCAGTTGCGCGGGGTGAAGAAGATCCTCATCGGCAGTGGCCTGCGCTACGACCTGGCGGTGCAAAGCCCGGAATACGTGAAGGAACTGGTCACCCACCACGTGGGTGGATATCTCAAGATCGCGCCCGAGCACACCGAAGCCGGGCCGCTGTCCAAGATGATGAAGCCGGGCATTGGTACGTATGACCGCTTCAAGAAGATGTTCGAAGAAGCCAGCGCAGCGGCGGGCAAGAAGCAGTACCTCATCCCCTACTTCATCGCCGCCCACCCGGGCACACGCGACGAGGACATGATGAATCTGGCGCTGTGGCTGAAGCAGAACGGCTTCAAGGCAGACCAGGTGCAGACGTTCTACCCCAGCCCCATGGCCACAGCCACGGCGATGTACCACACCGACCTGAACCCATTGAAGGGCATCAGCCGGCTGACCGAAGGCCCCAACGCGCGTGCCGAAAAGGTGGACATTGTTCGCGGAGAGCGCCGCCGTCGCCTGCACAAGGCCTTCCTGCGCTACCACGATCCCAACAACTGGCCGCTGCTGCGTGACGCGCTGAAGACCATGGGCCGCGTGGACCTGATCGGCAATGGCAAGCACCAGCTGATCCCCACCTACCAGCCGGCCGCGGGCACCGAATACAGCAGCGCGCGGCGCAAGAACAGCACGCCGGCCGGCGCGAAGACGTCGGTCGTGACCAAGGGCCGTTTGCTGACGCAGCACACGGGCCTGCCCCCGCGCAAGAAGAGCTGAGGAACGGGGTCTCGGGCCTACAGGCCCAGTTGCTCCAGCACGGCCAGCAGCGTATTCACTTCGGCCTGCGTGTTGTAGGCCTGCACGCTCAGGCGCACGAAGGTGCGGCCTGCGTGCTGGGTCACGGGGACCTCGATGCGGTGCTCGTCAAAGAGCTGCCTGCGCAAGCCATCAGCGTCGTCGGTGCGCACCGGAATCGGCACCATCTGTCCATAGGCGCTGTCGGGTGCAATGGCCTCAAGGCCGTTGCGCGCCAGCACGCGGTGCAGCGCTTCGCAGGCCATGGCGTGGCAGCGCTCGCGCAGGGCAGGCCAGCCGTGGCGGGCCTGGAAGTCGATCGCTGCGGGCACGGTCAGGAAAGCCGCCAGGTCGCGTGTGCCTTGCCACTGCAGGCGGCGCTCCAACGTGCTGCGGCCGGTGTAGGCGTCAAAGCCGGTGTGCCCACCATCGCCCGCGACATAACCCCAGCTCACCACGGTGGCCTGCACCTGGTTCTGCCAGGCCGGCCGCACATGCAGAAAGGCCGATCCCTTGGGCGCGCACATCCACTTGTGGCAGTTGCCGGTGTAGAAGTCCGCACCCAGCTTGTCCAGGTGCAGCGGCACCTGACCGGGTGCGTGCGCGCCGTCGATGACCGTGGTGATGCCACGCGCCCGCGCCGCGGCGCACAACTCTTCCACCGGGAAACGCAGAGCCGTGGTGCTGGTGAGGTGGCTCAGGAACAGCACCTTGGTGCGGGCGGAGCAGGCGGCCAGCATGCGGCTGGTGAAGCTGGCCGGGTCCAGCGGCAGCGGGATCTCCACCGGCCGGTAGTGCGCACCCGCGCGGCCGCAGATGTGGCGCCAGGTGGCTTCGCAGGCGCCGTATTCGTGGTCGGTGCCCAGCACCTC
>JANOAM010000673.1:0-2286 GCA_031411215.1 Betaproteobacteria bacterium | reverse complement strand
CCGCCCGTTTGCTGATCGCGAACTGGCCGAGTTGCGCGCCTTTGCCGCCGAACAGCTGAACCTGCCGGACCTGCAGGCCTGGGACCGCGGCTTTGTCGCTGAACGGCTCAAGCAGTCGCGCTACGCCTTCAGCAGCGAAGACGTGAAGCAGTACTTCACCCTGCCGCGTGTGCTGCAGGGACTGTTCAGCCTGGTCGAGACGCTGTTCGGCGTGGCCGTGCGCGAAGAAGCCGCGCCGGTGTGGCATGACAGCGTGCGCTTCTACCGGCTGCGGCGTGGCGGTGAGGCTGTCGCAGGCTTCTACCTGGACCTGCACGCCCGCGCGGCCAAACAAGGCGGCGCCTGGATGAACAGCGCACGCTCGCGCTGGCTTCGGCCCGGCAGTGGGCTGCAGCAGCCGGTGGCGCACCTGGTCTGCAACTTCGCGCAGCCCGTGGGCGGCCGACCTGCGCTGCTGAGCCACGACGACCTGATCACGTTGTTCCACGAATTCGGCCATGGCCTGCACCACCTGCTGACGCAGGTGGACGACCTGGCGGTGGCCGGCATCTCCGGCGTGGAAGACGATGCCGTGGAACTGCCCAGCCAGTTCATGGAAAACTTCTGCTGGGAATGGGAGGTGTTGCAGCGGCTCAGCGCCCATGTGGACAGCGGCCAGCCGCTGCCGCGCGAACTGTTCGACCGCATGCTGGCTGCGCGCCACTTCCTCAGCGCCTTGTCGCTGCTGCGGCAATGCGAGTTCGCGCTCTTCGACATGCGTGTGCACAGCGAACCCGAAGCCGCCGGCCAGGTGCAGCAGGTGGCCAACGAGGTCTGCGCCGAAGTGCAGCCTGTGCCCGCACCGCCCTTCTACCGCTACGCCACCAGCTTTTCGCACCTGTTCTCAGGCGGCTACGCGGCGGGCTACTACGGCTACGCCTGGGCCCAGGTGCTGTCGGCCGATGCCTACGGTGCGTTCGAGGAAGCCGGTGTCTTCGACCCCGACACGGGCCGGCGTTTTCGCGAGCAGATCCTGGAAGTCGGCGGCAGTCGTCCGGCGCTGGAGAGCTTCCGCGCCTTCCGTGGCCGCGACCCGCAGATTGATGCCATGCTGCGCCACCAGGGTCTGGCGTGAAGCGCAGCGCCGGCCTGACAGATTGGGTTGAGGCAGACCCGCAGGTCGGTTAGATTGCAAGGCGGCCTGCCCTGGGCCGCGTCATGATCGCGTCGCAAGAAAAGGCCCAGCCGATGAAACTGCCTCTGGATCGAATCAGCGCCTCCTTGGCGCTTGCACTGGCCGCCCTGGCCGGGGCGGCCCAGGCGCAATACAAGGTAGTCAATCCGGACGGCAGCGTCACCTACACGGACCGGCCGCCCGTGGCCAGCAACGTGCGTGTGACACCCTTGAACCGCAACAGTGCACGCGCAGCCCGTGCGCAGGAAATCGCCCTGCCGCCGGAGTTGCGCTCCGTGGTGCAGCGCCACCCCGTGACGCTCTACACCATGGCCGAGTGCGTGGCCTGCGCCAACGCGCGCAAGCTGCTGCAGCTGCGCGGCGTGCCCTACAGCGAAAGGTCCGTCGTCACCGAAGACGACGCGGTCGCCCTGCAACGCCTGATCGGCGTGCGCAGCGTGCCTTCCATGAGCGTCGGCGCCCAGCCTGTGCGCGGCTGGTCCGAACAGGACTGGCACAGCTTCCTGGACGTGGCCGGCTACCCCCGTGAAAGCCGCTTGCCGGCCGGCTGGCAGGCACCCGAAGCCACACCGCTGGTCGACCGGGTGTCACCGGCTGCACGCGCCCCGGCCGCTACGCCGCCCGCCGCGGAGGCTCCACCGGCGGTCGAAGAGCCACCACAACCCAGTACGGGCATCCGCTTCTAGACGTCGGCCTAGGCCGAACTGCGCAGGCGCCTGGCCGTCCAGGAGCCGCCCGCCACCGCCCCGCCGACCACCCAGAACAGCAGCGACGCGCCGACCAGCGCCCCGGTCGCGCCAAAGAGCAGCGGCATCAGCGTGCTGGACGTGTTCATGGCCATGGACCGCAACGCCAGCGCTTCGCCATGGCGGTGGTCAGGCGTGATGTGGTGCAACATGGACATGACCATGGGCTGCACGCTGCCCAGCGTCAGCCCCAGCAGGGCCGCGCAAACGCCCATCAGCAGCGCATTGGGCGCCAGCGGGTAAAGCGCAAAGATGACGCCCGTGCCCACCATGGCGGTGCGCAGCACGGTCAACTCGCTCAAGCGGTGCGCCATCCAGGGAATGACCAGGCGCACCAGGGTCACGGTCAGCGTGAAGGTGCCCAGG
>JANOAM010000672.1:0-2206 GCA_031411215.1 Betaproteobacteria bacterium | reverse complement strand
CGGTGATGATCCGCTACGGCTACAACATGCGCTATGCCACAGGCGTGCTCGCGGCCTCGGGCACCATCACGCAGCTGGTGCCACCATCCTTGGTTCTGATCGTCATGGCCGACCAGCTCGGCCGCTCGGTTGGCGACATGTACAAGGGCGCATGGGGTCCGTCGATTTTGCAGGTGCTGATCTTTGCCGGCTACACCTTCATGCTCGGCGTATTCAAGCCGCACCATGTGCCCGGCGTGCCCAAGGAAGCGCGCACGCTTGACGGTTGGGCGCTGTGGGCCAAATGCCTGCGCGGCATCATCCCCTCGGCCATTTTGATTTTCGCGGTGCTCGGCTCCATGGGCGGCCTGCCCGGCATCAACACCGCCATCGCCACCCCGACAGAAGCCGGTGCGATGGGCGTGGTCGGCGCGTTGATCCTCGCTGCCATTCACAAGCGCCTGACACGGGCGCTGATCTGGGAAGCCATGATTGGCACCATGCGGCTGACGGCCATGGTGGTGTTCATCCTGATCGGCGCACGCGTGTTCTCGATGGTGTTTCAAGGCGTCGATGGCGCGAAATGGGTCGAGCACATGCTCAGCGGCCTGCCGGGCGGGCAAACCGGCTTCCTGATCGCCGTCAACATCTTCATCTTCTTTCTGGCCTTCTTCCTCGACTTTTTCGAGATTGCCTTCATCATCTTGCCGATGCTCGGGCCGGTTGCCGACAAGCTCGGCATCGACCTGATCTGGTTCGGCGTGCTGCTGTGCGTCAACATGCAGACCAGCTTCATGCACCCGCCCTTCGGCTTTGCGCTGTTCTACCTGCGCGGCATCGCCGACACGCTGTTCAAGAACGGCAGCCTGCCCAGGAAGGTGGAGTCACGCGACATCTACTTGGGCGCCATTCCGTGGGTCGTCATGCAGTTGATCCTGGTGGCAGTCGTGATCGCCTTCCCGCAGTCAGTGACAGCCTTCCTGGACAAGCCGCAGGTCCTGGACCTGGACAAGGCAACCAACCAGCTGCAGCAGATGGGTGCAGGCGCCGAGGCTGACGCCGCAGCAGCCGATGCCGCGGCCTCCGCCGCCAGCGGAGCCGACCCCGCCGCCAGCGCGCCAGATGACGGCAGTGCCGACACGGACCCGATGAAGGCCCTGGAAGAGCAGATGAAAAAGGAATCCGCGGGCGCCAGGAAGCCCTAGGCGGCCCGTGACCGAGCCCTGAGCGCGCCGCCCCCGGCCCTGACGGGCCGGGCAACAAAAAGCCCCGCAACTGCGGGGCTTTTTCTTGAGGGCGGTGAGCCGTCTTACAGCTTCACGCTCTGCATGTAGCTGTCGAAGCGCGCTTCGGTGAAGCGGAACCACAGGTTCGCTTCACGGCGGAAGTTGCTGTAGTCGTCATAGATCTTCTTGAACGCCGGGTTGGACGCGCTGAGCTCGCTGTACAGGCCCATGGCTTCCTTGAACGCCGCGTCCAGCACGGGCTTGGGGAAGGCCACCAGCTTGGTCTTGCCAGCCACCAGCTGCTTCAGCGCAGTCGGGTTGCGGTAGTCGTAGCGCGCCTGCATTTCCGTGTGTGCATAAGCCGCCGCGCTCTCGATGACCGCCTTGTACTCCGCGCTCAGCGTGTCGTAGGCCTTCTGGTTGACGAACAGGTCCAGCTGCGGGCCGCCTTCCCACCAACCGGGGTAGTGGTAGATCGGCGCCACCTTGTTGAAGCCCAGCTTCTGGTCGTCATAGGGGCCGACCCACTCGGCGGCGTCAATGGTGCCCTTTTCCAGCGCCTGGTAGATCTCGCCGCCAGGAATGTTCTGCGACACCGTGCCCAGACGCGAAGTGACCTTGCCGGCAAAACCACCGACGCGGAACTTCAGGCCCTTCATGTCGGCCACCGTCTTGATTTCCTTGCGGTACCAGCCGCCCATCTGCGCGCCGGTGTTGCCCATGGGGAAGTGCAGGAAGCCGTAGTTCGAATAGAACTCGCGCATCAGCTTCAGACCGTTGCCGTCGTATTGCCAGGCGGTCATCTGACGGCTGTTCAGGCCGAAGGGGATGGCGCAACCCAGCGCGAAGGCGTCGTTCTTGCCGAAGTAGTAGTAGGGCGCGGTGTGGCCCATCTCCACGGTGCCGTTCTGCACGGCGTCCACCAGGCCGGGTGAGGGCACCAGTTCACCGGCTGCGTGCACCGAAATCTCGAACTTGCCGCCCGTCATGTCCTTGACCTT
>JANOAM010000671.1:0-1638 GCA_031411215.1 Betaproteobacteria bacterium | reverse complement strand
GCCTTGAGTTGTTCACCCAGAGCCGACTGCACATTCAGCTTGCCAAGGCCCAGCGCCCAGGCTTGCGGGCCGGCCAGGCACGCAACCGCGACTGCAACCCCTTGGAGCGCGAAGCGCGCAGCGTTTGACGAGCGTTGTTTCAAAGCATTTCCCCCACGCGTGTGGACGAGGCTGGGACGAAAGTCCGGCGCCTTCTGATCGAGCCTGATCCCCGCCGGCCCGTGAGTTTCACTCCGGGCAGACGGAAAACGCAACAGTATCAAGCATATAGGAGCACAAGCTCACGCAGTAGCTGATGATTGCGGGGTGAAATGCTTTGTTTCTGGCCCAGGCCTCCCTGTTGCCGGCGGGCAACGGGCCGCTTGCTGGCCGCTTGTTGGCGGCTTGTTGGCAGACTTCAGGCCGCCAGCAGGATGCGCAGCATGCGGCGCAATGGCTCGGCCGCGCCCCACAGCAGCTGGTCGCCGATGGTGAAAGCACCCAGGTATTGGTCCCCCAACGCCAGCTTGCGCACCCGGCCCACGGCAATGTTCATGGTGCCGGTCACCGCCACGGGGGTCAGGCCGCGGACGGTGTCCATGCGGTTGTTGGGCACATAGCTGACCCATTCGTTGTCAGCCTTGATGAGGGCTTCCAGGTCGGCCAGCGGCACGCTCTTCTTCAGCTTGATGGTCAGGCTCTGGCTGTGGCAGCGCATGGCGCCGACACGCACACAGGTGCTGTCGATGGGCACCGCTTCGCTGCCGAAACTGGGTCCGCGGCCCAGGATCTTGTTGGTCTCGGCGCCGCCCTTCCATTCTTCCAGGCTGGTGCCATCACCCCGGTCGCTGTCGATCCAGGGGATGAGGCTGCCGCCCAGCGGCACCATGAAGTTCTTCGTCTCTTCAGGCGACAGGCCACGCTGCGTGGCCGCGATCTGGCGGTCGATCTCCAGGATCGCGCTCGCGGGGTCGTCCAGCAGCGGACGGACCGCCGCGTTGAGCGTGCCGTACTGCGTGAGCAGCTCGCGCATGTGCTGCGCGCCGCCGCCGCTGGCGGCCTGGTAGGTGGTGGCCGTCATCCACTCCACCAGATCCGCCTTGAACAGCGCGCCCAGACCCATCAGCATGCAGCTGACGGTGCAGTTGCCGCCGACATAGTCCTTCACGCCCTTGGCCAGCGCGTTCTGGATCACCGGCATGTTGACCGGGTCCAGGATGATCACCGCGTCGTCGTTCATGCGCAGCGTCTTGGCGGCGTCGATCCAGCAGCCCTTCCAGCCCGCTTCGCGCAGTTGGGGATAGACCGCCTTGGTGTACTCGCCGCCTTGCGCGGTGACGACGATGTCGCAGCGCTTCAGCGCCGCGATGTCGTGCGCGTCCTGCAGTTTCGTCTCGTTCTTCGCCTGCAAGGGGGCTGCGCCTCCGGCATTGCTGGTGCTGAAGAACAAGGGCTCGAAGAGCGCGAAGTCGCCCTCGGCCTGCATGCGGTCCATCAGCACGCTGCCGACCATGCCGCGCCAGCCGACCAGTCCGGTGAGTGTCGTCCTCGGGGTCGTCATCTCTCTGCCCTCGTCAAAAAAGTGGTGGAAACCTTCTTTGGCTCCCGGCTCGCTTCGCCGGGAGGGGGCGAGACGAACCGGAGCCGTCAACTCTCGAT
>JANOAM010000670.1:0-1546 GCA_031411215.1 Betaproteobacteria bacterium | reverse complement strand
CGCGATGCCGGCTGTTGCCAGGGCCTGCTTGGGCGCTTGACCATCCTGCACGGCCCGTTCGGCCAGCGCATGGCGCACGCTTTCCACATAGGCCCGCGGTGTGCTGCCCACGTGGCCTGCGAACAGCCGCGACAGGTGGCGCGGTGTCACGTGGGCCACGCCGGCCATGTCGGCCAGGGACCAGGCGGCAGCCGGCTGTTCGCACACGGCGTCCTGCACGCGGTGCACGGCCGGGTGCAGGTGGTTGCGGCCGCTGAGCAGGGGCGACAGCTGTGGGTCGTCCGGCCCGCGCCGCAGGTACACCACCATCACCTGGGCCACGGCGGCCGCCAGGGCCTCACCGCCGTCGCGGGCGATGAGGTGCAGCGCCAGGTCGATGCCGGCCGTGATGCCGGCGCTGCTGGCGATGGCACCGTCAATGACAAACACGCGGTTGGCCAGCACCGTGGCCGCGGGCGCCAGGCGTTGCAGGTCGGCCAGGCTTTCGTGGTGCGTGGTGCAGCGGTGCGTGCCGATCAGGCCGGCGTCGGCGGCCAGCAAGGTGCCGGCGCAGACCGTGGCCAGTTGCAGCCTTTGCTGTGCGAGGCCCGGCGCCACCACGTGCGTGAGCCACTGACGCGTGTCGACCCAGACGCGGCTCAGGCGCTTCTGCAGCGGGCTTTCGCCACCGCTGGGTTGGCCCAACAACACCACGGTGGCGCCATCGGGCAACTGGGCGGGCAAGGGTTCCAGATCGCTCAAGGTCAGGCCGACGGAGGTGCTCATGCTGGGCAACGCGGCCAGGTAGCGCAGCCGGTAGGCGGCTGGCAGGCCGCGCTGCAGCAGGCGCTGGTTGGCCAGTCGGAACGCCTCCGCCGGGCCGGCCAGGTCCAGCAGCAGCGTGCCGGGCAGCAGGACGAAGGCGATGTCTTTCATCCGGCGCGGTTCAGTGCTTCTTCGACCGTGCAGATCGTTGCAAAGCGGCCGGCCAGCACCGTCTCCGTGCGTTCGGTGATCTGTGTGGCCGTGAGCGTGGCGCCCGACGGTGTCTGCATGTCGAAGGTGAGCGTGGCCTCGGTGACGTAGTCGACTTCAAAGCCTTCGTCGCTGGCGTGGCGCGTGGTGGTCTCGCAGCATTGTTCGGTGCGTATGCCAGCGACGATCAGGCGGTTGATGCCCCGTTCACGCAGCCATATCGGCAAGGCCGTGCCGGCCAGCGCGCTGTGGCGGTGTTTGTGGAAAGTCACGGCCGCATCGTAAGGCGCCAAGCCGTCCAGCGGACGGATCAGGCCACTGTCTGGGTGGAAGGCGTTGCCGACCGGTTCAGCGTCGGTGTGGAAGATGCGGACGATGGGCACACCCTGCGCCATGGCGCCGGCCGTCAGGGCGTTGGTGCGTTCCAGAAAGCTGCCGATCTGGCTTTCCCGCCAATAGGGGCGGACTTTGAAGGATTGTTGGACGTCGATCAGGAGCAGGGCGGTTTGCATGGCAGCCTCGGTCAGTGAAGAGGTCTTCATGTTGTGCCGCAGCGCACCGCCTGTCTGCGCCCCAACCGGACGCAAAGCGG
>JANOAM010000669.1:0-7105 GCA_031411215.1 Betaproteobacteria bacterium | reverse complement strand
TTCACGGGGACCAGCACCTTCATGAATGACGCTCCTGCGTTCGAATTGACGTAAACGTTAACCGCGGATTCTAGGCGGTCGATCCTGCGGTATGGTTGAGAATGCAGCTGGAATAGCACGATCGTACTATTTTTTGGTAGCAGCCCAGTCGCCACGGTGACAGCAGGCCCAGGTTCAGGCACAAGCGCCCGTCTATGATCGAACCGCAAGCCCTGCGCGGGTGACGGAACTGGTAGACGTAGCGGGCTTAAAACCCGCAGCCGCAAGGCGTACGGGTTCGATTCCCGTCCCGCGCACCACGCTGCACAACCGCCCCACCCTTGCGCTAGACGCCCAGTTCCTTGAGGACGGCCTCGCGCAGCGCCTGCGCTTCAGGGCTGGACAGCTTGCGCGGGTGCGGCAAGTCAACGCGGAAGCTGGCCTGGATGGTGGCGGGCCGCGGCGACAGCACCATGATGCGGTCGGCCATGTAGACGGCCTCTTCCACGTCGTGGGTGATCAGCAGCACGGTGTGTTTTTCCTCGCCCAGGATGCGCATCAGTTCGTTGCGCATGCGCAGGTTCATCAGCGCGTCCAGCGCCGAGAAGGGCTCGTCCATGTACAGGATGTCGGGCTTGACGACAAAGGCCCGCGCGAGCTCGGCGCGCTTGAGCATGCCGCCCGACAGTTCGTGCGGGTAACTGCCTTCGAAGCCCTTGAGGCCCACCATGGCCGCGTAGTGGTCGGCCAACGCGGCCTTGTCGCCGTGGTCGTCGCCGTTCAGGCCGAACATCAGGTTCTGGCGCACCGTGAGCCAGGGGAATACCGAACCGTGCTGCGAGATCACGATGCCCTTGGGGCTGGGCCCGCGCAGCGCTGCGCCGTCCACCAGCACGGTGCCTTGGTCGGCGCTTTCGAAACCGGCCACGATGTTCATCAGCGTCGACTTGCCGCAGCCCGATGGACCGACGATGGCCACGAACTCGCCTTCGGCCACGTTGAAGCTCACGCCGCCGATCACAGGCAAGGGCCCCTTGTCCGAAGCGAAGGACTTGTGGACGTCGGTGACGACAATTTTTTCGGCGGAGGACTTCTCAGCGGACATAGCGCCACTTCACGAACTTCAGCCGCTCCAGCAGCCGGGTGGTGCCGTCCAGCAGCAGACCGATGGCACCGATGATGATCATCCCGGCGATCACCAAGTCGTAGCGGTTGCCGGCGTTGCGCGAATCCATGATCAAGTAGCCCAGGCCCGAGCGCAGCGCGATCATCTCCGCCGCCACCACCACCAGCCAGGCCACGCCAATGCCGATGCGCATGCCGACGATGATCTCCGGCAACACAGCCGGGATCACCACCTGGCGAAACAGCACACTGCGCGACACACCGAAGTTGGCCGCCGCGCGCAGGTAGCGGCGTTCGATGGTGTGCACACCGGCCGTGGTTTGCACGATCATGGGGAAGACCGAGGACAGGAAGATCAGGAAGATAGGCGACAGGTCGCCGACACCGAACCACAGGATGGCGATGGGGATCCACGCGATGGGCGAGATTGGCCGCAACATCTGGAACACCGGGTTCAGCGTGCGGTAGGCACCGTCCACCCAGCCCATCCACAAGCCCAGCGGCACGGCCAGCAGCAGCGCCAGACCAAAGCCCACGCCGACGCGGAACAGCGAGGCGCCTATGTGTTCCCACAGCGTGCCGTCCTGAGCCAGTTCCCAGGCGCCGGCCAGCACCTGCCAGGGCGTGGGGAAGATGGCACTTTCAGTCTGCACGACCAGCACCCACCAGGCGGCAACGACCACGGCCATCAGCGCCAGCGCGGGCGCCATGGCCTTGAGCCTTGTGGCCGCACGGTTCAGCATGCAGGCCTCATGCGGTCGCCCGTTCACCGCGGAACCGCTGCCAGCGCCACTGCAGCCGCGCCCAGCCCGGGGCCGGCGGAGCATCGACGATGATGTTCATGGAGCCGCTGGCGTGCGCGGTGCACGCAAAGCTGTAGGTGGAGGCCACCTCGAAAGGCAGGCGGAAGCTCTGCCCCGGCATGATCAGCACGGGGCCGAAGCTCTGCGGCACCTCGTCCAGGTTGCGCAGCAGCAGCACGTCGTTGGCACCCAGGGTCAGCCGGATGGTGTCGGGCAGGATGGCCACTTTCTGGCCGGCCATGCGGCGCGCGAAAGTGCCTTTGGGAATCTCGAACAGCTCGTCGCGCGATTCGGTGGTGATCGGCCCCAAGGCCGCCCAGGCCAGCACGCCGAGCATCAGCGCAACGGCGGCCAGCATCAAGCCGGAAAGGCCGACCCGCCAGCGCAGACCTGCCCTTGCGGGGGCCCCAGGGGACACCACCGGTTCAGCCATGACCACGCGTCACTGCGCCAACAGGAAGCGCACGTCGTGCACGAAGTCCTGCGCGTCGCGGCCGAAGGGCATCATCGCGCGCAGGCGTCCTTGGCGGTCGATCAGGAAGACGGCTGCGGTGTGGCCCATGGAGTAGTCACCGCCGCGCTGGTCCACCTTCTCGGCCACCGCGCCGTAGCTCTTGAGCACGCGGTCTATGGCCGCCTGCTGACCGGTGCCGCCCACGAATCCCGCTTGGTAGCCGGCCAGGTAGGCTTTGATGCTGGCCAGGTCGTCGCGCGCCGGGTCCACGGTCACGTACAACACCTGCACGGCGTCTGCCGCGCTGCCCAGCGACTTGCGCGCCTGCGCCAGCGTGGCCAGCGTGACCGGGCAGACCTCGGAGCAGCGTGTGTAGCCGAAGGCGAGCAACACCACCTTGCCGCGGTAGCGCTGCAGGCTCAGCTCGGCGCCATCGGTGCCACGCAGACCCAGCTCCGGCGCCGGGTACGGCGGGTCGAACATGCCGGCCTTCATGGCCGCGGCAGCAGGTACCGCGTGCGCCGCGTGCCCGGCGGGCAGCAGCGCCGCCAGTCCCAGGGCCATGGCTACGCGCCGACCGGGCTGCATCACAGCGGGATCGGCGCGGCCTTGGCCGCCTTGGCAAAACTCTCGTCCATGTACTTCTCGTAGGCCACGGGGCTCTTGATGGTGCCCGCGTCCATCGACAGCTGCATCAGTTCCTCGAACTCGGTGCGGATCATGCGCAGGTCACCGTAGGTCACACGGTCGACCGGATTTTCCATCACGAAGCGGATGATGTTCGGGTCCTGGTTGAAGTACTTGCGCCCGGCCGCAATGGCCACGGCCTTGTTGCGGTTGTCCTGCTTCTGGTCCAGCCACTGTCCGGCACCCAACACGTGGTTGACCAGGTCCTGCACCAGCGGCCGGTTCTCGGCGATCAGTTCTTCACGCACCGTCAGCACGCAGCAGATGTAGTTGCGCCACTCATCGCGTGTCATGCGCAGCACACGTGCATAACCTGCACGTTGCGCTGCAGCTCCGAAGGGCTCACCGGTGCAATAACCATCCACGGCCTTGGCATACAGCGCGGCGGGCATGTCCGGCGGCGCCATTTCGACGATCTGCACGTCCTTGGGCGTCATTCCTTCGCGCGCCAGCATCTTGCGCAGGAACAGGTAGTCGACAGCAAAGCGGCTGGGGATGGCGATCCGCTTGCCGGTCAGGTCCTTGAAGCGCTGGTAGGGCGAATCGGTGCGCACCATGATCACTGCGCCCGAGCGGTGGCCCAGCGAGACGATCTTCACCGGGATCTTCTTGTCCGCCAGGTCCATCACCAGCGGCGCCAGCATGTAGGCCGCCTGGATGCGCCCGGCCATCAAGGACTCCTTGATCTCCGGCCAGCCGTTGTACTTGCTGTATTCGAATTCGAACTGGGGCGTCCCGGACTTGGCCGTGCCGTTGGCGGTGGTCCGGGCTACGCAGGCCACGGGCAATGTCAGGTTGCAGGTGACAGGCAGGCCGCCCACCACCAGGGGCTTGGACGCCGCCTTTACCGAGCCCCAAGGCAAAGCCGCTGCCGCAGCAACGCCCAGGATCTGTCGGCGTTGACAGCCACGTGGCGGTGTCGGCAAAGGAACTTGATCCATGGTGCTCCCGGCGCAGAACCGTGGACTCTCACGCCGTCACGATTGGCCCATGCGGGCGGTGGGAAACGGCGTTGGCGATCAGGACTGGAGGCGCGATCCGGAGTCGAACCGGACTGGACGGATTTGCAATCCGTTGCATAACCGCTTTGCTATCGCGCCGGGGTGTGCTGTCAGCCGTTATTTTCAGCCAAAAAGAAGGGAAGCCGAAGCTTCCCTGTCTTTGAAATTTGGAGCGGGATAAGAGGCTCGAACTCTCGACCTATACCTTGGCAAGGTATCGCTCTACCAACTGAGCTAATCCCGCATGTTTTCTTCATGCCTTTTGCATATCTCGTCGCGGTACTTGCGGTACTTATCGATTGCCTGTCGATCGCGTCGAGCCTCGCATTCTAGCCAACTTTTCTATCGTCTGGCAAGACTCCGAGGCACTTTTTCAGCTCAGTGAGGCAACCCATCCGCCGCCACCGTGGAACCCGCTTCGGGCTTGGCGGCCGCCGCGGTCGCGGCCGCCGGTTCCTCGTCAGGCAGTGGCTCGGGCATACGTTCCAGCGCCAACTTCAGCACCTGGTCGATCCACTTCACGGGCACGATCTCCAGGTTGTTCTTGGCGTTCTCCGGGATGTCCGCAAGGTCCTTGACGTTCTCTTCGGGGATCAGCACCGTCTTCACACCACCGCGGTGGGCCGCCAGCAGCTTTTCTTTCAGGCCGCCGATGGCCGTGACCTCGCCTCGCAGCGTGATCTCGCCCGTCATCGCCACGTCGGCGCGCACGGGGATTCCAGTCAGCGCCGACACGAAGGCCGTCGTCATGGCGGCACCGGCGCTGGGGCCGTCCTTGGGCGTCGCGCCGTCGGGCACGTGGATGTGGATGTCGCGTTTCTCGAACAGTTCGTCCTTGATGCCCAGCATGCGGGACCGTGAACGCACCACCGTGCGCGCGGCTTCCACCGACTCCTTCATCACGTCGCCCAGCGAGCCGGTGCGGGTGATGACGCCCTTGCCATTCATGACGGCGGCCTCGATGGTCAGCAGGTCACCACCGACTTCCGTCCATGCCAGACCGACCACCTGGCCGACCTGGTTCTTCTTCTCGGTGCGGCCGAAGTCAAACTTGCGCACGCCCAGAAAGTCGTTCAGGTTCTCGTCGGTGACGACGACCGTGCCTTCGTACTTCTTGAGCTGCGTGCCCTTGACCACCTTGCGGCAGATCTTGCCGATCTCGCGTTCCAGCGAACGCACACCCGCTTCCCGCGTGTAGTAGCGCAGGATGGCGCGGATGGCACTTTCGGTGACTTCCATCTCGCCGTCACGCACGCCATTGTTCTTCTGCTGCTTGGGCAACAGGTAGCGCTGCGCGATGTTGAGCTTCTCGTCTTCCGTGTAGCCGGCCAGGCGGATCACTTCCATCCGGTCCAGCAGCGCCGGCGGGATGTTCATGCTGTTGCTGGTGGCCACGAACATCACGTCGGACAGGTCGAAGTCGACCTCGACATAGTGATCGCTGAAGGTGTGGTTCTGTTCCGGGTCCAGCACTTCCAGCAGCGCCGAAGACGGGTCGCCGCGGAAGTCCATGCCCAGCTTGTCGATCTCGTCCAACAGGAACAACGGGTTGCGCACACCGATCTTGCTCAGTGACTGCAGCACCTTGCCCGGCATGGAGCCGATGTAGGTGCGGCGGTGGCCGCGGATCTCGGCTTCGTCACGCACGCCGCCCAGGGCCATGCGGATGAACTTGCGGCCAGTGGCACGCGCCACGCTCTGGCCCAGGCTGGTCTTGCCCACACCCGGAGGGCCCACCAGGCACAGAATGGGCGCCTTGACCTTGTCCACACGCTGCTGCACCGCGAGGTATTCCAGGATGCGGTCCTTGACCTTTTCCAGGCCCGCGTGGTCCTCGTTCAGCACCGCTTCGGCATTGACCAAGTCGTGCTTGATCTTGCTCTTCTTCGCCCACGGCAGGTTCACCAGCGTGTCGATGAAGTTGCGCACCACAGTGGCCTCGGCCGACATGGGCGACATCAGCTTGAGCTTCTTCAACTCGCCTTCGGCCTTCTTGCGCGCTTCCTTGCTCATGCGCGCGGCCTTGATCTTCTTTTCAAGCTCTTCCAGGTCGGCGCCTTCTTCGCCGTCGCCCAGTTCCTTCTGGATGGCCTTGACCTGCTCGTTCAGGTAGTACTCGCGCTGGCTCTTTTCCATCTGCCGCTTCACGCGGCCACGGATGCGCTTTTCCACCTGCAGGATGTCGACTTCGTGTTCCAGCAGTTCCAACAGTTTTTCCAGCCGCTTGGGCACGCTGAACAGGTCCAGCACGGCCTGCTTGGCTTCCAGCTTCAGCGGCAGGTGCGCGGCGATGGTGTCGGCCAGGCGGCCCGGGTCGTCGATGCCGGCAATGCTCGTCAGGATCTCGGGCGGGATCTTCTTGTTGAGCTTGACGTACTGGTCGAACTGCTGCGTCACGGCGCGGCGCAGGGCTTCGATCTCGGGCGTGGCGTCGCCTTCGGCCTGCACCGGCACGACTTCACCGACAAAGTAGTCGTTGACCTCGGTGACGCTGGTCGTGTTGGCGCGCTGCACACCTTCCACCAGCACCTTCACGGTGCCGTCGGGCAGCTTGAGCATCTGCAGGATGCTGCTGACGCAACCGACGTCGAACATGTCGTCGGCCTTGGGCTCGTCCTTGCCGGCGGCCCGTTGCGCCACCAGCATGATCTGGCGGCCTGATTCCATCGCGGCTTCCAGCGCCTTGATGCTCTTCGGCCGGCCCACAAACAGCGGGATGACCATGTGCGGGAACACCACCACGTCGCGCAGCGGCAGCAGCGGCAGCGTGATGGGTTCACTCGGAAGGATGGGATGTCCGGACATTGAGACCTCTCTTTCTCAGACCCACGTGGGGACCGAGATCAGGAATGCAAGATAGAAGCGGCGCCCGGGGGCCGGCTGGGAGTGGAAGGTCCGGCGCTCAGGCGCAGGCCTTCTTTTCGCGGTAGACGAGCAGCGGCTTGGCGCCCTCTTCCACGATGTGCTCGTCGATCACGACCTTGGCCACGCCATCCAGCGTGGGCAAGTCGAACATAGTGTCGATGAGCGAATGCTCCAGGATCGAACGCAGGCCC
>JANOAM010000668.1:0-6524 GCA_031411215.1 Betaproteobacteria bacterium | reverse complement strand
TTCCGGCGAACGTTCACGCCCGTGGTGGCGGGTCAGCCACGACAGGGCATGCGCCAGCGCGTCGTTGTCCAGGTCCCAGCCCGGGCCGGACACAGGCACACCCGGCAGCGGCTGGGCCGTGCCTTGTGGGCTGGGTGTCTCAGTCTCGGACATCAAGAATCAGCGGCAAGCCTTCAAGCGGCGCGTGCGGCCAGCGCCAGCCGCTCCAGGCCGTCTTCGATGTCGCGCACGATCTGCGGCACGTCGAAGAGCGCACTCGTGCGGCCGTGTTCAGCCAGGTAGCGCTTGTGCGACGCCACCCGCGCAGGGTTGCGGCCCAGCGTGATGGCCAGACGTTCGTAACCGGACAGGTCTTCGGTGATCAGGTCCGGCAGGCCAGCGGCCGTGAGCAGGCTGCCCGCCATGCGGCTGATGTAGGTGCGGCCGCTGCGGGTGAGGATGGGCAGGCCCATCCACAGCGCGTCGCTGGCGGTGGTGCCGGCGTTGAAGGGGAAGGTGTCCAGCATCAGGTCGGCCAGCTGGAAACGCGCCAGGTATTCGGCCGGCGACACGCGCGGCGCAAAGATCAGGCGGTCCGGCGCCACGCCATGTTCCGCCGCGCAGGCCAGCATGTTGGCGCGTGCGGTGTCGTTGTCGGCCAGCAGCCACAGCACGCTGCTGGACACGGCCGCCACGATGCGCATCCAGCAGGCGAACATCTCGCGGGTGAATTTGTGGTTGTTGTTGAAGCTGCAGAAGACGAAGGCGTCTTCCGGCAGGCCGTACTTGCTGCGGGCGGGCTTGGCTGCCACTTCACGCTGGCGGTCGCTGACCTGGTAGCAGCGCGGCAGCATCAGGGCACGTTCGGTGCAGTAGGGCTGCAGCTCGGGCGGCATCACGTAGTTGTCCGCAATCATCCAGTCCACACCCGGCACGGCGGACGTGCCCGGCAGGCCCAGGTAGCTGACCTGCACGGGTGCGGGCCGCTGCACCAGGATGCCGGGGCGTGCGCCGCTGGTCAGGCCCTGCAGGTCCACCAGCACGTCGATGCCGGCTTGTGCGATGAGCTTGGCGGCGGTGACATCGTCCACGCCGCCCAAGCGCACATGGTGGTCCAGCGACTTCAGGATGCGCTGGCGCTGCGGCTGTTTGGATTCAGGCGTCCAGCAGAAGCCAAACACCTCAAAGCGGCTGCGGTCGTGCAGTTCAAACAACTCGGGCGTCAGCAAGCCGACGGCGTGCATGTGCAGGTCGCCAGACAGGTAGCCAATCTTGATGCGGTCCGTTCGGGCCGGGCCCGTCTTGAACAGCGGTTCGGCCGGCGCCTTGGGCACCTTGTCGTTGACGAAGCGCTGCGCCGACAGCAGCTGCAGCGCCGGGTCGTCACTCAAACCCATCATGGCCAGGAGCGACGTGCCCATCAGGAACTGGTTGGGCGACACCTCACCCACCGCCAGGTCATGCGGCCAGGCGCATTGCTTCTGGCGGATGTGCACGTAGTGCTGGATGACGTCCGGCTGAGCGGCTTTCAGCGCCAGGCTGCGGCGCATCAGCGCTTCGGCTTCCGGGTAGCGGCGCAGCATTTCCAAGAGGCGCGCGCTGTTGTTCAGCGCGTGCAGCTGCAGATCCACCGCGGGCAGCGCTTGGGCGTCGAAAACCGCAGCCCAGGTGGCCAGCGCACCCGTGCTGTCACCGCGCCGTTCCAGCATGTGGCCCAGATTCAGCCGCGCGGGCGCCAGGGTGCTGTCCAGCGCCAGGGCCTGCTGGTAGGCGGCCTCAGCGGCTTCGTGCTGACCCGCCGCTGTGAGCATGGTGCCCCAGTTGAAGCAGGCCACGTGACGCAGCGGCGAGTTCGAATGCGTGATCCAGGTTCCGTACAGCGTGGCCGCACGGTCAGGCGTGCCCTGTGCGTGCAGCGCCTGGGCCTGCTGCATCACGTCCTGCAGCGAAGGCTGTCCGGTCTTGGCGGCTTCCAGCCAGCGCTGGTATTCGCTTGCGCGAGCCAGTGCGGCCTGTTCAGCTTGGGTGGTTTGCATGGGTGCAGACGGAGAAATCCAGTTCTGCCCATGCTAGGGAAGCGTGCCGCGGGGCGCGGCCGCAATAGCGGGGGGATTGGCCGCCTGTTCTGGCGGCCACCCCGCGGGTTCAGGCCAAGCGGAAGACCGCGACGGCCTGCACCAGTTGTTGGGCCTGCGTCTTGAGGCTTTCTGCAGCCGCAGCGCTCTCTTCGACCAGCGCCGCGTTCTGCTGCGTCGCCTGGTCCATCTGCGTCACGGCCTGGCTGACCTGGCTGACGCCGGAGCTCTGTTCCACGCTGGCCGCGCTGATCTCGCCCACGATGGCGCTGACGCGACCGATGGCGCCGACGATCTCCTGCATGGTCTTGCCCGCCTGGTCGACCAGGGACGTGCCCTGCTCCACGCGGTCCACGCTGGTGCTGATCAGCGACTTGATTTCCTTGGCGGCTTGCGCGCTGCGTTGCGCCAGGTTGCGCACCTCGCTGGCCACCACCGCAAAGCCGCGGCCTTGTTCACCGGCCCGTGCGGCTTCCACCGCGGCGTTGAGCGCCAGGATGTTGGTCTGGAAGGCGATGCCGTCGATCACGGCAATGATGTCCGATATCTTCTTGCTGCTTTCCTGGATGCCACGCATGGTGTCCACCACCTGGCCCACCACCTGGCCACCGCGTGTGGCCACGGCCGCCGCACCTTGCGCCAGGTCGTTGGCCTGGCGGGCGTTGTCGGCGTTGTGGCGCACCGTGGTGCCCAACTCTTCCATGGTGGCCGCCGTCTGCTGCAGCGCGCTGGCCTGTTGTTCCGTGCGGCCCGACAGGTCCAGGTTGCCGCTGGCGATCTGTGAACTGGACGTGGCCACGTTCTCGGAACCATCACGCACCTGGCGCACCGCCGATGCCAGGCCCGCCTGCATGGCCAGCAGGCTGGCCATCAGGCTGGTGCTGTCGCCCTGGCGCAGCTGGATGGCCGTGGTCAGGTCACCTGCCGCCACGGCGCGGGCCACCTGAACGGCCTGGTGGGGCTCACAGCCCAGCTGGCGCGTCAGACCCTTGGATATGAACCACGCCATGACGGCGCCCACCAGCAGGGCCACACCCAGCAAGGCCGCGACTGCGGTTAAAGCGATCTTGTGCGTGAGCTTGGCCTGCTGCGCGGCGGCTTGCCCAGCTTCAAAGTTGAACTTGACCAGCGCACCGAGTGCACCCACGGTCTCGTCCAGGGCCATGGAGGCCGCGCCGTCACTGATGTCGGCGGCGTCGGTCTGTTTCTTGTCCTTGCCCAGCGCCAGCACCTGCTGCGCGGACTTCTGGTACGCGACCCAGCCCTTGTCCAGGTCGGCGACCAGCTTGGTCTCGTCCGCGTTCTGGCCGCCCAGCTCCTTGTAGGCGGCCCAGGCACGGCCCAGCTCCTTGGTGGCGGCCGTGATCTTCTCTTCGTATTCCGCGTGGTAACTCTTGTCAGAGGTGCGGCTGTGCTTGACCTCCATTTCGCGCGCTTCCAGCACCGAGCTGCGCACGGACGCAAGGTGCCCCACACCGGTCAGCCACTTGGCCGACAAGTCCTCGGCACTGGCCTCCACACGCTGCAGCGACAGCACGGAGACCACGCCCAGTGTCGCGGTGAGCGCCAGCACCACCGCGAATCCGGCACCCAACTGCTGGCCGACCCGCAGGCGGCCCAGGCTTGATAGCAAGGACGACAAGGCTTTCATGCGCTTCCTCTGGTGTTGTGCCAACGGCCGCAGAGGCGCCACGCCGGCTGCGGCCCCGCTATCACTTCTTGTGGCCGATGTAGGTCACGCCGATGATCTTGCCGTCGGCCTTGATGGGGTTGTAGCAAGCGTCAAAGGCCGTTCCCAGCACGTCAATGGCGCCGCAGAACTGGTTGCCCTTGCTGACGGCTTCATAGGCCGCATTGCGGGCCAGCTGGGTGCCGATGCCGCGCTTGCCTTCGGGCGTGAGCACGTTGGTGCTGACACGCACGAATTCGTCGCCGTCCTTGACGAAGATGGTGGCGGTGGCGTTGTGCGCCTTGCGGATGGCGTCCACCACGTCGAAGTTGTTGTTGATCTTGCGGTCGCCAAAGAAGATGGCGGGCACGGCCTTGCCGGCGACGGCTTCGGTGCCGTCCAGCTTGGGCGCTCCGATCTTGGCCAGGCGGGCGTCCAGGTCGGCGATGGTGGCCTTGGGGTCCGATGCGTGGGCGGCAGTCGCCACCAGCAGGGACGCGGCGAACAGGGTGCGGGCGATGAAGGTCATGACGGGTGTTCCTTGTTGCAATGGACGGTCGGCCGCAACAGCGCGGTCCTGTGGTCACATGTCGGCAGTTTGGGCTCTTGACTTGAGTCAGTGACCGCCAAACAGCGGTCGGAAACCCGCTAGTTCTGCGCAATCAGGGCCTGCAGCGCCGTCAGCGCATCGGCTTGGTGCACGGGTTTGTCATGGCGCCAACGCAGCATGCGCGGGAAGCGCACCGCCACGCCACTCTTGTGACGCGGGCTGGCGCCTATGCCTTCAAAGCCGATCTCGAACACCAGCGTGGGCCGCACGCTGCGCACGGGTCCGAACTTTTCCAGCGTGGTGGCGCGGATCACCTGGTCCACGGCGCGGAACTCTTCGTCGGTGAGGCCCGAATAGGCCTTGGCAAAGGGCAGCAGCTGCAGCGCTCCGGGCGCAGCAGGCTCGCGGCGCGCGATGGCGTCCAGCACGGCCTGCGCTTCGTCGGCACTGGCCGGCACGCGGCTCCACACCGCAAAGGTGTAGTCGGTGTAGACGCTGGCGCGGCGGCCGTGGCCGGCCTGGGCGTAGATGAGCACGGCGTCCACCGAGTAGGGGTCCACCTTCCACTTCCACCACAAGCCATTGGCCTTGGTGCGGCCTGAGCCGTAGCAGGCGGTCAGCGACTTCAGCATGAAGCCTTCCACTCCACGCTCACGCGATTGCTGACGCAGCGTGGTGGCTTCGTCCCAAGTGGCCGGCTGGAGCGCTGGCGACATGCGGAACGGGCCATCTGCCAGGCGGTTCTGCAAACGCTGCCGGCGCTGAGCCTGCGGCTCGGCACGCAGGTCCGTGCCCTCAGCTTGCAGCAGGTCATAGGCCATGAAGACCACGGGCGCGTCGGCCAGCAGCTTCTTGCCGACCGTCTTGCGGTTCAGTCGTTGCTGCAGCAGCTTGAACGGCGCGGGGTGGTCCGCGCCTGGGTGCCAGGCCAGCAGTTCACCGTCCAGCACCGTGCCGTCGGGCAGCTTCGCAGCCCGCGCAACGACTTCGGGAAAGCGTTCGCTGACAAGCTCTTCGCCACGCGACCAGACCCACACCTGCCCTGCCCGCTTGACGATCTGGGCGCGGATGCCGTCGTACTTCCACTCGATCAGCCAATCCGTCACGGGGCCCAGCGTGGCGGGCGCATCCTGCAGCGCGTGGGCCAGGAAGAAGGGGTAGGGCTGGCCGCCTGTCTGGCCCTGCTCGGCGCCTTCGCCCACGGGTGCCGTCAGTTCGGCCCAGCGCTGCGCACTGGGTGTGGCGCGTGCGTCGGTCCAGCCGACCAGGCGCTGCGCCAGCAACGCGGCGTCCAGCCCCGTCGCTTCGGCCAGCGCACGCTGCACCAGCAGGCGGCTCACGCCGACGCGGAAACCGCCGCCTATCAACTTGACCAGCAGGAAGCGCCCGCCTGCACCCAGCTCATCCCAGCAGTCCGCCAGGCGCTCGGCCTGCTCCACCGGAGGCAGGCCGCGCAAGGGCAGCAGGCGGTCGTGCATCCACGCCGACAGGCCCAGCGTGCTGGGCGTGTCGCCGGGCGGCAGGATCAGCGCGATGGTTTCGGCCAGGTCGCCCACGGCCTGGTAGCACTCTTCAAACAGCCAGGCATCGACGCCGGCCACGCGGCAGGCTGTGTCGCGCAGCACCGCGGTGGGCACCACCTGGCGCGGTTTGCCGCCGGCCAGGAAGTAGACCGCCCAGGCCGCGTCTTCGGGCGGCGTGGCCCGGAAGTAGCGCCCCAGCGCGGACACCTTGTCCCGTGTGGCGGTGCTGGCGTCCAGCGCGTCGAACAGCGCGGCAAAGGCTTGCATGCTGCGCATGATGCCCGCGGACCGCCGCGGGGCCGGCGATGGAACACCTCTTGCAATGAGACAGCCAAACCCATTGCCGGCGAAAGGCCTGCACCATGCAAGACACCCCATCCCCCACGCTGTTCACGCACGTCAAGCAGGCCGATGTGCCCTGGCGCAGCGACGGCCTGCGCGACTTCTTCCTCTACAAGGACCTGGGTGTGCGCGCCGCCACCCACGGCAAGGTCATCGCGCACCTGGTCAAGGCCAACATGGCACCCGACAAGGGCACGGGCTGGCACCGCCATGTGGCGGACTTCCAGATCGTGTTCATGACCAAAGGCTGGGCCCGCTTCATGTACGGCGACCAGGAAACTTTGGTGCAGGCGGGCGATTGTGTGCACCAGCGCCCCGGCATCGTGCACTACCTGTTCGACTACTCGCCGGACATGGAGTACCTGGAGATCGTCAGCCCGGCCGAC
>JANOAM010000667.1:0-4496 GCA_031411215.1 Betaproteobacteria bacterium | reverse complement strand
CAAAAAGCCCGGCAGGGCCGGGCTTCAGGGCTTGCGGCGCGTGGCCGCAGGCGGATTCGATCAGCGACGGCCGAAGATGCGGCGGCGGCCGGCGGTGATGCCCAGCAGTGCGGCGCCGACCAGCGCCAGCGTGCCGGGTTCCGGGGTGGTGCCACCGCAGGTACCGCCGTTGCCCTGGTTGCCACCGATGTAAACACCCGAGGTGCAGACGTTGCCAGTCAGGCCGCTGATCTTGAAACGGTCGTTGCCCGTGTCCAGCGATCCAGCCGTGCTGGTTGCCGTGGTGCCGAAATACGTGCTGACGATGAACCAGCTGGAAACCTTGCCACCCAGGTTCACAACCGTCGTGTCCGGCGTGGAGTCCAGGCTTTCCGTGCCGACCAAGGTCCAACCGCTGCCGATCAGCGAGGCGGTGTTGCGACCCGTGATCAAGGTATTCATGGCGGCGGCAGACGTGTCCGCGCCGTCCCAACGAAGAATAGCCACGTCAGCGTCGACCGAGCGGTAGCCGATGGAGATGTTGGTCAAGTTGACCTTGTAAGGGCCAAAGTTGATGAGCATGAACTCTTGGCTGCCGCCGCACGCCAGAGTCCCGGACTGAGTGGCCGTGGCACCCGTGCCGGAGGCGCAGCCTGTGGTCACGTTGTCGAACGCATGCTGCGAGTCGTAGCCCGTGTCGTTCGCACCCGAATAGGCGCCAATGCCGCTCGTGCTGAAGTCGCCCATCGAGGCGCGGATGAAGTTGCCGGTGGTACCCGTCGTCGCGCCCGCATTGCTGTAGGCGGTCGCCGTGATGGTCTCAGCGGGCATGCCTGTGGAGCATGTAACCGTGTTGCCGCCGGCCGTGTACGCGGTCTGGGCCGGTGACGGGTCGCAGGTGGTTCCCAGGTTCCACGTGGATGCGGCAGCCGCCTGTCCGCTGTGACCCATGGCAACCACGGCGATAGCGCCGAACACAAAGCTGGAAATTGACTTGTTCATTGCAAAACCCTTTTAAAACCGGAAAGGGCCCTGGTGACTGCCCTTGATACCGAGATATATGCCAGAACTGGTCCAGGCCGATAAATGCTAGCTAGAACAACAACTTGCTGAGAACTTAAGAGCGTCGGCTGCACGAAGTGTAAACTTGTGCGACAGCATCCGAACCCCTCATTTGAGCGTCTGGAGTAGAGCTTCGGCGTCGGTGCGCAAGGCAAAGCTGGGGCCGGATTCCAGGGCCGCTCGCAATTCCTCCCGCGCTTCCACGCTGCGGCCCTTCTTGGCCAGGGCCGCGCCCAAGTAGTAGCGGTTCTCGGGATTGGCCGGGTCGCGAACCTTGGCATCTCGAAGCAACTGCAGGCCCCGGTCTGATTGGCCTGCAACAAACGCCGCCCAGCCGACGGTACCGATGATGGACGGCGACTGTGGCTTGAGAGTTAGCGCACGCTCCGCCACAGGCAGTGCCTGGGGGTCATTGGAGCGCAGCAATACGTTGGCGTAGTTGTTGAGCGCCTCGGCGTCCAGGGGTGTCTGTTCCAACAGGGTGCGGAAGGCCGCTTTGGCCGCCACGAAGTTGCCAGCCCGCGCGTAACCCTCGGCCAGCATTCGGTTCAGCCGCGGGTCGGCGGGGTGGTTCTTGATCCAGGCTTCCAGCATCTTGCCTGCAGCCTCCGGGTCCTGCCGCGACATGCCGACATAGAGGCGCTGAACGCTGAACGCGGTCGGCTCGATCTGGTGCGAACGTTTGTAGGCTTCCACGGCCGCCGGCACCTGCCCCCGGGCCAGCGCCACATCACCCTTCAGGGCTTGGGCCTGTGCGCTGTTGGCGTTGCGTGCCACCATCTCCTTGACGATCTGTTCGGCCGCCGCCAAGTCGCCGGCGCGCAAGTTGGCTTCGACCGCCAGCGCCCGGGCCGGGGTGAAATCGGGCTGGGCCTGCATGGCTTTGGCCAGCGACGTCTGCGCGCCCTTGGCATCGCCGGCTGACAGCTGCATCGCCGCGATCTCAGCCAGCAAGGGGGCATCGAACCCAGCCGTTCGGCTGGCCCGGGACAGAACCCCTTGCGCGGCGGGCATGTCCTTGGCGGCCATGCGTGCACGGGCGTTGGCCAGCAGGACGGGCACAGCGTCTGGCGCCTTGCTGTTGAGCGCAGCCAAGGCCTGCGTGGCGCCTGCTAGATCTCCGCCAGCCAGATGGTGGCTGAGGAGGATCAGGCCAGGCCGGAGTTCGCGCGGTCCGCTGTGGTCGACAGCCTTTTGCAGGAACTTGGTCGCCACTTCGCGCTGGCCCCGAACCAAGGCCAGGTCCGCCACCGTCAGCAGTGCATCGACGTTCTTTTCGTTCTTGGTGATGATGGTCGATAAGCGCTTTTCTGCAAGGTCGTACTGTTTGGACCTGACATCCAGGCGGGCCAGCTCCAGCTGCGCCGGCACAAAATTGGCGTCAATGGCCAAGGCCGCCTCGAGCGCCGCGCGGGCCTTGTCTGTCTGACCAAGCAAGGCCAGCGCCCGGCCATGAAGCGCCTGCAGTGAGGCTTCCTTGGGCCAGCGTTTGATGAGCGCTTCGCTGACGGCCAGGGCCTTCTTGCCATCGCCACGGCTGACGTAGATATCCACCAAGGCCGCGCCCGCCGCAAGCTGCGACGGATCTCTGCGGAAGGCGTTCTCGAACTCTGCCAGCGCGTCGCCACGCTTGCCGCCGCCCACGAGCGTGAGGCCCAGAATGGTGCGGGCACGGGGAGAATCCTCGATTTTGACCGCCTCCTGCATCAGCTGTGCAGCGCGCGCATGGCGCCCTTTGCCCAGCTGGGCGGTTGCGAGCAAGATGATGACCTGCTGCTCGCTGGGGTGCGACTTGACATAGGCCTCGAAGGTCTCGATCGCCTTGTCGTTTTCGCCAGCGCCCAGGTAGATCTGACCCAGCAGCTTGGCCGCTGGGCTGTCGGCCTGTTGGCGGACGATGGTTTCGAGGTAGGGGCGCGCTTTTTCGCCGTTGCCGAGCGCGTAGTGAGCCATGCCCCCCATCATCAGGATCTGGGGCCGGAAACGCAGCGCCGTCAACGGCACGGTGTCCAGCAGCGAGGTCACCTCCACCATCTTGGCGCGGGCACCCTTGCTGTCCGACTTTCGGTCTGCCACCTGGCCGGCCAGGAACGGCGCCCTGGGGTCAGACGGGCTCAGACGCTTGACCTCGTTCACATCGCGGAGCACGTCATCAAGCAGGCCACGGTCCAGGTTCAGGCCCGCCCGCGCAATCAGCGATTCCGTGTGCGTTGGATCGAGTTGCAGTGCTTTGGCGTAAGCATCCAGCGCCTCCGCGACCTTGCTCTCGACGTGGGAGATCGACCCCGACAGGTATTGGGCTTCGGCCGACGTGGGCGCCAAGGCGATGGCCTTCTTGGCGGCCGCGTGGGCTTCGGCAAATTGCCTGGCCCGGATGCGAATCGGAATCTCGGCCTGCCAGGATTCCGCCGCGTTCGGGGCCAGCGCGCGTGCGGACTCGATGAGTTTCAGTGACTCGCGCGGCGAACCCAGGTCGGACAGGGCCGCCGCCTTCACAAGCAGCATCTGCGCCTTGGTAGCGTCTGGCAGTCCTTCAGGGTTGAAGCGCGCGTCGGACACGATCAGCTGCAGCTTGCCCTGGCCCGTGAAGGCTTGTGCGAGGTACACCACCACCTCCGCGCGGTTGACGCCCAGCGCGAGTGCCTCGGTCAGCGCCACCTCGGCCGGGCCCATCGCGCCCGTGGCGAGCAGCGCCTTGCCGAGAAGGACCTGCGCCGACAGGTTCTTCTTGTCCAGGCGGATGACGTTCTTCAGCTGGACCACCGCGCCGGGATAGTCCTTCTTCTCGTAGCGCTGCAAGGCGTCTTCGTAGTACTGGGAAGCCTTGGGATCGGCGGCATGGACACACGCAGCCGCCCCCGACAACAGCAGGCTGGCAAGCAGCCGGGCAGCGCGGGCGCGGGAAGTGGGGTTCATGACGTGCACAGCAAGCGGGTCTAAGGGCGACTGCGCATGTTAGGAGATAGTCCCCGGCCCCGGCCATTCCATGGTCCGGGGCGGACCCAAGCCGTGAGGAACTCCCGTGACCAACCCCGCATGTGCGGGGTCTACGAGAGGCCCCTGCCGGTCCTTCAGCAGGGAAGCCCCGCGCTGCAGGGTGCCTTGCGCGCCGCACAATAGTGCCCTTCAAGGTCCGCCGCCGCAGCCACACGCTGCGGCCGGCGCGCCCCCAAGCCGGAGTTCGTCACCATGAAACCGATCCTTGCTGCCGGCTGCCTGGCGCTGGCCATCGCGGCCGCCCATGCACCCGCTGTCGCTGCGCCGTCGCTGCCGTCCACCAACATCCCCTGGCTCACCGCCGCGGCTGACGCCGATGTGGACCGCGCCTTCGCCAAGGCCCGTGCCGACAAGAAGCCCGTGCTGCTGTACTGGGGCGCCACCTGGTGCCCGCCCTGCAACCAGCTGAAGGCCACGCTCTTCAACCGTGCCGACTTCGCGGCCCTGTCCAAGAGCTT
>JANOAM010000666.1:0-7510 GCA_031411215.1 Betaproteobacteria bacterium | reverse complement strand
CGTCGAGGATGCGCACGTTGGTGAAGAGGGTTTGGGCCATGCGTGTGCTCCTCAGGCCGCCCAGCGGTTCACGGTAGTCGGTGCGCCGCTGCGCAGCGGGCGCGCCGCGCCCACCGGCGGGGCCCGATGGAACTCACCATCCTTCATCACCGACAGGATGCGAGCCTTGTCCTGCAGCACGGTGATGTCGGCCAGCGGGTCGCCGTCAATCAGCAGGATGTCGGCGAGACACCCCTCGCGGATGTAGCCGATGCGCTTGCCCATCTTCATCATCGGCCCGCCCCAGGCGGTGGCCGACAGCAGCGCCTCCATGGTGCTCATGCCGACGTGTTTGACGAAGTACTCCAGGTCCTTGGCATTGGTGCCGTGCGGTGTCCAGGCAAAACCGTAGTCGCCGCCGGGCAGGATGCGGATGCCGCGCTTGCGCATGGCCTTCATGCTGCCGAGGGCGGCTTCCAGTTCGCGGTGGTAGCCCATCTTCTGCGTCACCTCGGGCGTCAGGCCCCATTGAGACGCGTGGTGGCAGGTGTTGATCAGCCAGGCCAGACCCGGCGCCACGTGGTGCTCGAGCTTCTTGGCCTCGAGCATGTCCAGCGCTTCCTCGTCGGTGTAGCTGGCGTGGTAGATGACCTCGATGCCCTGCTTGATGCACTCCTTGATTGACCAGGTCGAACGTGCATGTGCTGACACACGCTTGCCCCAGGCCTTGGCCTCTTCGACGCACACCCGAACTTCTTCGGACGTGAACTGGCTCATCTCCGACGGCATGCCGGTGATGGACTCGCCCGAGAGGTTGATCTTGATGCTGTCCACGCCGTACTTGGCAAACATGCGCACGCAGCGCCGCATCTCTTCGGCGCCGCTGACGATGGCGCCGAAAGCGAACTCGGGCTGCGGCAGGTGCGGCGCGGTGGTGTCGCCCAGCCCGCCGGGCACGGTGATTTCCTGGCTGGCGGCCAGGTAGCGCGGGCCCACGATGGTGCCGTCGTTGATGGCGTTGCGGATGACCACGTCCAGCCGCGGCTTGGCGGTGGCCGCACCCACACAACTGGTCCAGCCCATGTCGAGGTACTTCTTGGCCACCTGGGCACACCACAGGATGTGCTCTTCGGGCGGCATGCGCTGGATGGCGTCCAGGCTGGGCTGGTCGTTCCAGCTGAAGTGCGTGTGCGCCTCGATCATGCCGGGCATCAGGAACGCGCCGCCGCCATCGATGACCATGGCGCCCGCCACGGGCGGCGTGCGCTGGCCGTGGCTGGTCTTGACGACGCGGCTGATCTGGTTGCCCTGCACCAGCACGTCGCCGGTGAAGGGCGCCTCGCCGCCGCCGTCGAAGATGCGCACGTTGGTGTAGAGCACGTCGGCCATGTCGTTTGGTCTCCTAGCGCTGCGCGGCGATGAAGTCGCGCAGTTCGGCCTGGCACTCGGCCACGCGTTCGATGGGGGTCCAGTGGCCACAGCGCGGCAGCACCACCACGCGCGTGTGGCGCGCGGCGTGCAGGCGCTCGGCCAGGCCGCGCACCGCTTGCGGCGGCGCGACGCCGTCTTCGTCGCCCGTCACCAGCAGCACCGGGCAGGCGATGCTTTCCACGCGCGCCGGCTGTGCGTCGGCCAGCGCGTCGCAGCTGCGCGCGTAGGCCTCGGCGTCCTGCCGCATCAGGCTTTCGCGCACGAAGGCCACGGCGAGCGGCTGGCGCTGCCGCGTGTCGACCGACAGCGCCGCTTTGAGCAACGCGGCGGTGATGTCCTGCATGCCGGCAGCGCCTTCGCTGCGCGCCTTGGCCGCGCGCGCTCGGATGGCCGTGCGCGCCGCGTCGGGCGGCGCCATCAGCGGACCGAACAGGGCCAGGCTGCGCACCAGCGCGGGCGCGTTCACGGCGACGTGCTGGCAGACGATGGTGCCCAGCGAGTGGCCCACGAAGTGCGCCCGCTGCACGCCCAGCCGTGCGCAGGCGGCTTGCACCGCGTCGGCCAGGCGCGCGATGCTCAGCGGGCCTTCGGCCTGCTGCGAGCGCCCGCTGCCCGGCAGATCCACGCGCATGACGCGGTGACGCACCAGCACCGGCATCAGCGGCGTGAAGGTGTTGGAGCTGCCGCCCAGGCCGTGCACGCAGACGACGGCATCGCCCTCGCCTTCGTCCTCGACGACCATGCGATCGATCGTGTGCAACGCCATCGCTACTGGAACCGGTTTTCGATGGCGCCGATGCCATCGATCTCGACCTTGACCACGTCGCCGGCCTTCAACCAGCGCGGCGGCGTGAAGCCCATCCCCACCCCGGCGGGTGTGCCGGTGGCGATGACGTCGCCCGGGTGCAGCGTGATGCCGCGCGAACACGTCTCGATCAGCGTGGGGATGTCGAAGATCATGTCCTTTGTGCGGCCGTCCTGGCGCAGCTCGGGACTGCCGCCAGCCGGTGTGACCCAGCCCCGCACGCGCGTGTCGCGGCCGTCCAGTTCGTCCGCGGTCACGATCCACGGGCCCATGGGGCAGAAGGTGTCGAAGCTCTTGCCCAGGCCCCACTGCTGGTGGCGCACCTGCACGTCGCGCGCGGAGACGTCGTTGACGATGGTGTAGCCCAGCACGTGGTCCATCGCGCGCGATCGCGGGATGTCGATGCCGCCGCGGCCGATGACCACCGCGAGTTCGCTCTCGTAGTCGATCTGCACCGAGGCTTGGCGTGCGGGCATCTTCACCGCATCGAAGGGGCCCACCACGCAGTCGGCGAGCTTGGTGAAGACGATGGGCCAGGCGTCTTCCTTGGGCAGGCTCTCGCGGAACACGGTGCCGGCCAGCTCGGCAGCGTGGGCGCGGTAGTTGCGACCCACGCAGAACAGGCTGCGCAAGGGACGCGGCAGCGGCGCGATCAGCTCCACCGCCGGCAGCGGCAGGCGCGGGCCGGCCTCACGCGGCAGCGGCTCGCCGCGGGCCAGCATCTGGATCAGGCGCAGCACGCCGAGTTCGGGCTGCGGCACGGCCAGGGGCGTGAGTTCGCGCCCGCACGGGGACACCGTGCCCGCGTGGACGACACCACCCCAGCGCCAGCTGGCCATGCGCATGCTCGCTTGTCTCCGGTGTGCCCGCGGATCAGGTTCGGGCAAGTACCCGGCCGTTCGCGGTGTCGTGGACCCGAGGGTTTTGAGACTTGTGTCTCAAATCGGGATGGCTGCATCATAGGGGCCCGGTGTCCCGCCTTACAAGCGGGACACGGGCCCTGACCGATCCGGACATACCCGCATGGCGCGCCTCAAACACAAGATCACCGAAGCACCACCGCCGCCGACACGCGGCGTCAAGGCGTCGACCTTCAAACTGCTGCTGGACACGGCCATGCAGCTGATCCAGACCGACGGCCACATCCCCTCGGTGGCCGAGGTCGCCGTGCGCTCCGCGGTGTCGCGCGCCACGGCCTACCGCTACTTCCCGACGCGCAGCGCGCTGATCACGGCGGTGATCGACGCGTCACTGGGCCCGGTTCGCACCATCGCATCGGACAACGCCAGCGGGCGCGAACGCGTGCGGGAACTGTTCGAGCGCACCTTCCCGCGCTTCACCGAGTTCGAGCCGCAGTTGCGCGCCGCCGCGCAGCTCTCGCTGGAGCAAGGCGCGCTGGAACGGGCGGGGCTGCTGGAAGAGGAGCCCTACCGCCGCGGACACCGCATCCGCATCCTGGAGCACGCCATTGCGCCCCTGGCCCCGCAGCTGACACCCGCGGTGCGCGACAAGCTGCACCGTGCGCTGTCGGTGGTTTACGGGATCGAGCCCTACATCATCCTGAAGGACATCTGGGGCCTGCCCGACCGCGAGGTCGAGCGCATCGCGCTGTGGATGGCCGACGCGCTGATCGACGCCGCCCTGCGCGACGGCCAGGTGGCCCGGGCGCCCGCGGCGGGCAAGGTGCCGAGCAATAGCGCGCGCAAAGGCACCCGCCACGTCAGGCCCGCAGCATGAGCCGACGCCCTTCCCCCGCCTGGCACGACGCGCAGTACGACGCGCGTGCGGCGATTCCCGAGCAAGCCGCCATCCGCCAGGGCTGGATTGAACGTTCCGCGCACATTCGCGCCACGCGGCGCTGCGTGCTCGACGTGCCGTACGGCGCCAACGCCGCCGAGACGCTGGACATTTTTCTGCCGGCGCACGCTAACGCCGCCACGGGCGCCCCAGTGCTGGTCTACATCCACGGCGGCTACTGGCGCGCGCTGGACAAGCGCGACCAGTCCTTCGTCGCCGCGCCCTTCGTCGATGCGGGCGCCATCGTCGTGCTGCCGAACTACGCGCTCGCGCCGGCAGTGAGCGTGCGCCACATCGTGCTGCAGCTGGTGCAGGCGGTGGCGTGGGTGCACCGGCACATCGTGGCGCACGGCGGCGACCCGACACGTCTGGTCGTGGCCGGGCACTCGGCCGGCGGTCATCTGGCCGCGATGATGCTGGCCTGCCGCTGGGCCGAAGTGGCGCCGAACCTGCCGCCGCAGTTGGTGCACGCGGCGCTGGCCGTCTCGGGCGTGTTCGACCTCGAGCCGCTACGCCATGCGCCCTTCCTGGCGCCGGACTTGAAGCTCACGGCCGCCGAGGCACACGCGCTGAGTCCGGCGCGGATGCCACCGCCGCCGGGTGGCCCGCTGCTGGCCGTGGTGGGTGGCGACGAGAGCGCGGAGTTCCACCGCCAGAGCCGGCTGATCCGCGCCACGTGGGGCCAGGCCATCGTGCCGGTGTGCGAGACGCTGCCCGGCCGCCACCACATGAACGTGCTCCACGACCTGGCCGAGCCCGGCGCGCGGCTGCACACGCTGGCCCGCGGGCTGCTGGGCGCATAGCCGCAGTCGAGGGACGTGCCGGGTCCGGCAACCCGGCACGCGGCCTGAGCCGATGCGCGCGACCGGTTGGCGGCCGCTGCAATGCCCAACGGTGCCGCAGGCTTGGCAAGTGATGCGATATCGTCCTGCGCATCAGCCTCACCGGCCTGTGCCTTGCCCCTCCTTGAAGTCAACGACCTGCGTGTCAGCCTGCCGTCCGCCAGCGGGCCCTTGGCTGCGCTGCGTGGCGTCTCGTTCACGCTGGAACGCGGCCACACGCTGGGCCTGATCGGCGAAAGCGGCTGCGGCAAGAGCATGACGGCGCTGGCCGTGATGGGTCTGCTGCCCGACGGCGCCACCGTCAGCGGGCGCGTGCTGCTGCAGGGCCAGGACCTCACCACACTGGAAGACAGCGCGCTGTGCAAACTGCGCGGCCACCGCATGGGCATGGTGTTCCAGGAGCCCATGACGGCGCTGAACCCGCTGCACACCGTGGGCCACCAGATTGCCGAACCGCTGCGCCTGCACAAGGACCTGTCGCGCAGCGCGGCACGCGCCGAAGCACTGCGCCTGCTGGAGCGTGTGCAACTGCCGCAGGCTCGCGAGCGGCTGGACGCGTACCCGCACCAGCTGAGCGGTGGCCAGCGCCAGCGCGTGGTCATCGCCATTGCGCTGGCCTGCGGGCCCGATCTCCTGATCGCCGACGAACCGACCACTGCGCTGGACGTGACCATCCAGCGTGAGGTGCTGGACCTCATCAAGGAACTGGTGCGCGAAGACGGCATGGGCCTGATCCTCATCAGCCACGACCTGGGCGTGATGGCCGACAACGTGGAACGCCTGCTGGTGATGTACGGCGGCACGGTGGTGGAAGACGGACGCACCGCCGATGTCTTCAAGCGCCTGGCGCACCCCTACACGCAGGGCCTGTTCGCGGCGCGGCCGCGCCTGGGCCTGGCACGCGGCACGCGCCTGGCCACGATTGCGGGCCGTGTGCCGTCGCTGGCCGACATGCCTTCGGGTTGCCCGTTTGCCGACCGCTGCGACCGGGTCCTGGAGGCCTGCCGGGCGGCGCCGCCGCCGGTGGTGTCGGTGGGGCCGCAGCACCACGCGCGGTGCCTGCGCGTGGAGGCTGCATGAGCACGCCGCTGCTGCAGGTCGACGACCTGAGCAAGCGCTACCGCCTGCCACGCAGCAGCCTGCTCAGCGCGGCCCCTGAGGTGCAGGCCCTGGCCGGGGTCAGCTTCAGCCTGCAGCCCGGCCAGAGCCTGGGCATCGTCGGTGAATCGGGCTCCGGCAAAAGCACGCTGGCGCGGTTGGTGATGGCGCTGGAAGCACCGACTTCCGGCCGCGTGCTGCTGGACGGCGTGGACCTGCACCAGCTGCTGCCCGACGAACTGCGCCAGACACGCGCCAAGTTGCAGATGGTCTTCCAGGACCCTTTCGGCAGCCTGGACCCACGCCGCAGCGTCTTGCAGACCGTGGCCGAGCCGCTGGCCGTGTTGCATGGTGCCGGCAAGGCCGAACAGCGCGAACGTGCGGCCGAGGCGCTGGACGCGGTGGGACTGTCCGCCGCCGACCTGCCCAAGTACCCGCATGAATTCAGCGGCGGCCAACGCCAGCGCATCGCCATTGCGCGTGCGCTGATCACACGGCCACGGCTGATCGTGGCCGACGAGCCCGTCAGCGCGCTGGACGTCAGCGTGCAGGCCCAGGTGCTGAACCTGATGCAGGACCTGCAGGACCGCTTCGGCGTCAGCTACCTCTTCATCAGCCATGATCTGGCGGTGGTGGACTTGGTCTGTGACGAGGTCATCGTCATGCACCAGGGCACCATCGTGGAACGTGGCAGCCCTGACGCGCTGTTCACCGCGCCGCAACACCCCTACACGCAGCGGCTGCTGGCCGCGGTGCCGGGTTTGAAGCCACCCACCTGAAGGACCCGCATGAGCCAAGCCACCATCGAACGTTTCTACGCTGCCTTTGCCCAGCTGGACGGTGAAGCCATGCAGGCCTGCTATGCAGAGAACGCGAGCTTCGACGACGAAGTCTTTTCGCTCAAAGGCCGGCGCGAAATCGGTGGCATGTGGCGCATGCTGTGCGACGCCACCAAGGCCAAGGGCCGGGACCATTGGAAGTTGACCGTGAGCCAGGTCACCGCCAACAGCGCGCACTGGGAAGCGCACTACAAGTTCAGCGCCACCGGCCGGCTGGTGCTCAATAAGATCGACGCGACGTTTGAATTCGACAGCCAGGGTCTGATCACCCGCCACCGCGACCGCTTCGACTTCTGGACCTGGTCACGCCAGGCCCTGGGCACACCGGGCCTGCTGCTGGGCTGGAGCCCTTTCCTCAGGGCCAAGGTACGCGCCACGGCAGCCGCCAACTTGAAGCGTTATCTGGACAAGGCCTGAGGCCATGGCTGCACTGCACGAACTGAGCGCCACCGAGCTGGGCCGCGCCTATGCCGCCGGCACGCTGTCGCCGCTGGAGGTGACGCAGGCGGTGCTGGCGCACATCGAGCGCTGCGAACCACAGCTGCGGGCCACCTGGGCGCTGGATGCCGACGCGGCCCTGCTGCAAGCCCGTGCGTCCACGCTGCGCTGGCAGCAGGGCAGTGCGCTGGGCCCGCTGGACGGTGTGCCCGTCACCATCAAGGAGAACATCGCCACCCGCGGCTGCGCCTTGCCGCTGGGCACGGCGGCCACGCTGCCGG
>JANOAM010000665.1:0-2314 GCA_031411215.1 Betaproteobacteria bacterium | reverse complement strand
GTCCGTGCCCAGGCGCGTCAGGCTGCCTTCGACGGCGCGCAGCATCCAGCGCCGTGAGGTTCCGCGGTCGTTGGGCTCGTTGCCTACCGGGTTGGCCAGCTTGGTGGCCAGCACCCAGCGCGACCGGTCGGCCTTGATCAGGCGGCCCAGCAGGCGTTCGGATTCACCTTTGTTGTAGGCGTCGGCCGTGTCCAGGGCGTTGACGCCCGCGTCGCGCGCCGATGCGACGATCGATTGCGCCTCGGGCTCTGCCGTCCAGTCGCCGAACATCATGGTGCCCAGCCACAGCGGGCTCACCTTCAGCCCACTGGCGCCCAGGTTGCGATACGCAGGCAAGCTCATCCTATGCGGCCCAGCAGCAGGTACTCCATCAGCGCCTTCTGCACATGCAGGCGGTTCTCGGCTTCGTCCCAGACGACGCTCTGCGGGCCGTCGATGACATCGGCCGCCACCTCTTCGCCGCGGTGCGCCGGCAGGCAGTGCATGAAGAGCGCGTCCTTCTGCGCCAGCTGCATCATCTGCGCATCCACGCACCAGTCGGCAAAGACCTGCTGGCGCTTGGCGTTTTCGGCCTCAAAGCCCATGCTGGTCCAGACGTCGGTGGTGACCAGGTGCGCTCCCTCACAGGCGGCAAAAGGGCTCTTGAAGGTCTTCACGCAGGCCGGGTTGTTGATGCCCGCCAACTTGGGGTCGATCTCGTAGCCACTGGGCGTGGACACGTGCAGCGTGAAGCCCAGGAGGTCCGCCGCCTGCAGCCAGGTGTTGGCCATGTTGTTGCCGTCCCCCACCCAGGCCACCGTCTTGCCCTGGATGGAGCCGCGGTGCTCGATGAAGGTGAACACGTCGGCCAGGATCTGGCAGGGGTGGTATTCGTTGGTCAGACCGTTGATCACCGGAACGCGTGAATGCGCGGCGAAGCGTTCGATCTTGGCCTGCTCGAAGGTGCGGATCATCACGATGTCGACCATGCGGCTGATGACGCGCGCGGCGTCTTCCACCGGCTCGTCGCGGCCGAACTGACTATCGCCCGTGGTGAGGTTCACCACGGAGCCGCCCATCTGGTACATGCCGGCTTCGAAGCTCACGCGCGTGCGCGTGCTGGCCTTCTCGAAGATCATGGCCAGCGTGCGGTCCACCAGCGGCAGGTACTTCTCGTAGTTCTTGAAGCGCGTCTTGATGGTGGTGGCGCGTTCGAAGAGGTAGGTGTACTCCTCGGCGCGCAGGTCCTTGAACTGCAGGTAGTGCTTCATCAGCGAATCACCTGGCTTCATGCGGGCTTGCGTCACTCGGCGAGGAACGTCTTGATCAGCGGGCACAGGATGGCGGCGATCTGGCGCGCTTCGTCGGCGCTCAGGATCAGCGGCGGCACCAGGCGGATCACGCTGTCGGCCGTGACGCTGAGCATCAGGCCGGCTGCGGCCGCACGCGACAGGATCACGCCGCAAGGGCGCTCCAGCTCGATGCCGATCATCAGGCCCGCACCGCGGATTTCCTTCACACCAGCCAGACCCGCCAAGCCAACTTCCAGCGCGCCACGCAACACCGCGCCCACGGTGGCGGCGTTGGCCATCAGGCCGTCTTCTTCCATGATGCGCAGCGTTTCCACGCCGGCCCGCATGGCCAGCGGGTTGCCGCCAAAGGTCGTGCCGTGGTTGCCTGGGCCCAGCACGTTGACGGCCTTGGGGCCGCAGACGATGGCGCCGATAGGCACGCCTGAGCCCAGGCCCTTGGCCAGCGGCATCACGTCGGGCTGGATACCGGCCCATTGGTGCGCAAACCACTTGCCGGTGCGGCCAATGCCGCACTGCACCTCGTCAAGCATCAGCAGCCAGCCGTGTGCGTCGCAGGCCTTGCGCAGGCCCTGCAGGTAGTCCCAGCGGCTGGGGTTGATGCCACCTTCGCCCTGGATGGTTTCCAGGAACACGGCCACCACGTTGGGGTTGGTCCGCGCGGCTTCCTCGATGGCGTCCAGGTCGTTCATGGGCACCCGCACAAAACCTTCCACCAGCGGCCCGAAACCAGCCTGCACCTTGACATTGCCGGTTGCGGACAAAGTGGCGATGCTGCGGCCATGGAAGGCCTTTTCGTAGACGATGATTTCCGGGCGGTCAACGCCCTTGTCGTGGCCGTACTTGCGCGCGATCTTGATCGCACCTTCGTTCGCTTCCAGCCCGGTGCTGCAAAAGAACACGCCGGACAGACCCGACAGCTCGCACAACTTGGCCGCCAGCTGCTCCTGCAGCGGCACCTCGTAGTAGTTGGACGAGTGGATCATCCTGGCCACCTGGTCCTGCAGCGCCGGCACCAGCTTGGG
>JANOAM010000664.1:0-1647 GCA_031411215.1 Betaproteobacteria bacterium | reverse complement strand
GTCAGCACGGTCAGCTCGAAAGTGGACAGCGGCGCGCCCAGGTGGCGTGCGGCCAGGCCCAGCACCAGCACCAGGGCCGGGTGCAGGAACAGCTTGATCAGCGCCACGGGCAGGAAGTCCGCCAGCGGAGTCGGCAGGTCGTGCTTCTTGGCATGCTGGCCGGCGCGGAACAGCACGGCGCCTATCGTGAACAGCGCCACCGGCGTGGCCGAAGCGGCCAGCATGTCGACGATGGATTGCACGGGGCCCGGCAGGCTCAGCTGCCACAGCGAAAACACGGCACCCAGCGCGATGGACCACGGCAGCGGGTTGCTCAGCGCGCCGCGCAGGGCGCGCAAGGCCGCTGCGCCCGGGCCGCTGCCCGCTTCATGGTGGGCGGCCTGGGCCAGGGCGATGCACACGCTGCTGGTGAAGAACAAATCGGCCAGGATGGAACAAATCACGGGGCCGGCTGCGGCCTTGCCCATCAGCGCCACCAGCAGCGGCACGCCCATGAAACCCGTGTTGGGGAAAGCGGCCACCAGCGCGCCGAAGGCTGCGTCCTTGATGCCCACGCGGTCCGACAGCGACATGCTGACGGTGAAGAACACGATGACCACCGCCGCGCACAGGTACACACCCAGCACCACCGGGTTCAGCAGTTCCAGCACCGGCGTCGTGCTGCCAAAGCGGAACAGCATGCAGGGCAGCGCAAAGTACAGCACGTAGCTGTTGAGGCCGGGGATGGCGCTTTCCGGCAGCACATGGCGGCGCGCGGCCAGCCAGCCGCACAGCACCAGGGCGAAGAAGGGAACGGTGACGGACAGGATCGCCTGCATGGGACACGATTGTCACCACTGCGCGTGGCCGTCATTCGTCCCAGCGGGCAGGCGCTTGGTCGCAATCCCCAGGCAGGCACTGCACAAGTGCGTAAGCTGTGGGCATATCTGCAAGCTGCGGAACCTTCCGGAAACCCAACCCATGTCGTCTTCCTTCGTCTCCACCCTGGGCCGCGGCCTGCGCGGCGCCTGGCGCCTGCTGGACGCCACGAGGCGCGCGCTGCTGAACCTCTTGCTGCTGCTCTTGCTGTGTGCGCTGCTGTGGGCCCTTTTCAAGCCCGGCACCAAGGCGCTGCAACCCAAGACCGCGCTGGTCCTCAACTTCAGCGGCAACGTGGTGGAACAACGCACCAGCGCCAACCCGCGCGACCAGCTGCTGGGACTGTCCACCAGCGGCCTGCGCAGCCAGACCACGCTGCGTGAGGTGCTGGCCGTGCTGGACGCCGCCGCCAAGGACGACGCCATCAGCCATGCCGTGCTGGTGCTGGACGACTTCAACGGGGCAGGTCTTGCCACACTGCACGAAGTGGCCAGCGCGCTGGAGCGTTTCAAGGCCGCGGGCAAGCCCATCTATGCCTGGGGTGGGGAATTCGACCAGCGCCAGTACTACCTGGCCGCGCAGGCCACCGAGGTCTGGCTGCACCCGATGGGCAGCGTCTATGTGGACGGCTTCGGCCGCCACCGCACCTACTACAAGGACTTCTTCGACAAGCTGGGTGTCACGGCCCACGTGGTGCGCGCGGGCAAGTACAAGAACTTCGCCGAAGGTTATTCCGCCACCGGCCCGAGCGCGGAAACGCTGGAGGCCGAAGGCCTGCTCTACGGCACG
>JANOAM010000663.1:0-9819 GCA_031411215.1 Betaproteobacteria bacterium | reverse complement strand
AGGCAAACGCCAGACACCCTGGAACACGGTGTTGGGCGACGGGATGACGTGGAAGTACAGGTAGTTGAAGACCGCCTGCAGGTTGATCGCGGCCCGCGGCTGCAGGGCGGCCAGCGTGTCCGCCCGGGGTGCGTGGTGCAGTTCACCACCCACCACGCGCCAGCACAGGCTGCGCACCGCGAAGCGGTCCACAGCCATCAAGAGGCGCCCGTCATCCAGTGGCAGTGCCACGGCAAAGTCGCCTTGCACGCGGCGGCAGGCCTGCTCGGGCCCAAGGGCGGCCACCGTGCGCCGCCAGCGTTCGGCCACGTCAAGGTCGGCCGGCCAGCTGGCGGCAAGATCGGCCGGGAAGCGTGGCGACCCTGTGCACAGGGCTGCGCTCAAAACTGGGTTCATGTTTCTCGGTCCGTGGAGGCGCTGATGCGGGTGCGGGCTGCGTCGAGCACCGCCGCTGCGCCGCTGTGGCCCTGCACGCGGTCAGGCTCGCACATCCACTGCGTGACGAGGTCGATCACTTCGCCTTGTGACGTGATGGTCGAGTAGGCCTGGTCCGCATCGGGCAGTTCGACACGCATGATGCGCGAAGGCGAAGCCAGAGCCTGCTGCCAGGCGGGCGATTGTGTGATGAGCTGGTCGAACTCCTTGCTGACGAGGCTGCGCCCGCTCATGACCAGCAGCACGTCGCCCCGGAAGCGGGCCATGCCCAGCCGCATGCGCGCCTGGAACGGCAGCGTGACGTCATCCCGCGCGGCCTCCGCAGCCGGCGCCGCACCGGTGCCGAAAATCCGCCGCACCGGCTTGAGCAGGGTGCGCAGCAGCGTGCCCAGAGCAGGCAGCGGGTTGTAGCCGCCGCGCAAGAGCTTCAGCCAGAAGTCCACATCACGCAGGCGCTGGCGGAAGTGGGCCACGGCGACCTTGTCGCTGGTCTCTTCGGAGTGCACCCACGGGTTGCCGAGCAGCAGGCCTTTGATCTGCGGGAATTTCCAGCCGTTGATCAGGCTGGCCGACGACGCGTCACAGCCGCCCCACAGGGCGACTTCGCGCATGCCCGCCACCTGCGCCATGAAGGTCTGCAGCGCGGCGGCGATGTCGGCCTCGACCTGGCGGAACCCCCGGAACTGGCCTTCGCTGTCGCCCAGGCCGCGGTAGTCAAAGCGCATGACCGGCACGCCTGCGGCCGCCAGCCGGCGCGCCAGGCGGACCTGGATGCGGGCCAGGCCGCCCCGGTATTGCGGGCCGCCGGCCACGATGATGAGCAGCCCGCGTTCGCGTGGCTGGGCCGGCCGGTGCACCATGCCGATGAGTCGGCTGCCCTCGCAGTCGAACACCACCGGGATCTCGGTGAAGGGCATGCCGCTGGCCATGCTCATGCGCTGACCTGGGAAGCCTCGGCGCCGACGATGAGGCTTTGCCGGCAGCGTGCATGGGCCGCGTTGGCGGCTGCGGTCTGTTCGGGCGTCATGACCACGTCGGAGTAGTCGGACGCGGCGCGGCTGACCTGGCCGGACTTCAGGCGGTCTGAATGGTCGCCTGCATTGCCACGGCCGGTGTTTTCGAAAGTGCCATACGCGGTGGGGATGGGCGACGGCAGTTCGAGCCAGCTGGACAGCGCGTTCAGCGTGCTGGCCGGGTCGTCGATCAGCCGTTCAGCGTCCAGGTAGAAGTAGCGCAGGCCGGGCGTTGACGCCGCGCGGGCGAGCGAGTCCATGCGTTGCACGTAGTAGTCGGTGGCACCCTGCACGGTGGCTTCCGGCAGGTGGGGAAGTTGTTTGCGGTACAGCACCACCAGGCTCTTGACCGACTGCTCTGCCGACCGTGTCATGAAGATCGTGCGGGACGACGGCCGAAGCAGCAGCGAAGGCGCGACGTGGTGCCCGTCATGCAGCAGCTTGTCGAACATGTAGCGGGCGCCGGGCTTGGCGCGGTGGCCCGCAAAGTGGCGCCACTTCTGACGCCACAGGCTCTTCCAGCTGAAGTAGCCGATGTGCATTTCGTAGTAGCCCTCGATCAACGGGTGGCTGCCAACGAGGTGGCCGAACAGGCTGGTGTTGGCCCGCATGTGGCTCAGCAGGAAGATGTTGTGGTGCTCCAGCACCAGGCGGGGGTTGGCGGCCGCGGCGCGCAGCACGGACAAGGTTGCGTTCATGAGCGGTGTCCAATGCTGCGCAGGCTGCCCAGCGCCGTGGCGGCCAGCCACTTGAAGGTGAAGTAGGTCGCCAGTGCCTGCAGGCGGAGTGCTTGCGCGTCGCGCGGTCGGCCTTCGCGCTCCAGTTGCTCCGTCAGGTGCTTCAGGATCATTCCCTTGGACCGCCTGGCGTGCAGCCGGCATTCGGGCCGCTGGCAGCTGAGCAAGGCCTTGTCGAACATCATCAGTTGTGAAAGCCGCTTGTCGGTGTCACTCATGGACGTGGACACGCTGGCCCGGCGCGCCGGGTCTGGCACGTGGTGGATGCCGATGAGCTGCGGTTGGTACAGGATGCGTCCCGCCCGGTCGATGGCGCGCAGGCAGAGATCGCGGTCCTCTTCGTAGCGCATGCGCTCGTCGAAGCCGCCCAGCAGGTCGAACAGGTCGCGGCGCAGCACGGTGGTGTTCAAGTGGCACAGCGCGCCCAGGCCGAGCAAGGTGTCGGCGTGGGCCACATACGCACCCTGCGCATCGACAGGCGCACCCAGCTGCCGTTCCACGCCCCTGAACCACATCGGACCCGGGTGCTCGGTGCCACCCGGCAGCATGGCGCGCTGGTCGCCGAACAGCAGATCGGCAGGTTCTGGCCCCGCCGCCATGGACGCCACGCAGCGTGCCAGGTGCCCCGGGTCCGTCCACTCGTCGTCGTCGTCCAGGAACGCGATGAACGTGCTGCGGCTCAGTGCTGCGCCGCTGTTCCGGGCGAAGGAGGGGCCGTGTCCGGCCGCCCGCGGCGGGAGATGCAGCAGACGTGCGCGGCCGCCCGAACGGGCCACGGCCTGGGCGACGACCGCGGCATGTTCGGGCGACGAGCCGTCGTCAACCACGATCGCTTCGAACCGCACGTCGCGTTGCGCAAGCACGGACTCCAGAGCGCGGGTCAGGAGCTCACCACGGTTGCGCGTGGCCAGCACAACGACAAAGTCCATCGTCTCCGAAACCGTCGTGTCGCTCATGCGCCGGCGGCTCCAAGCAGTTGCAGGGTGGCCTGCACCAGTTCAGGCGCGTCCTCCCGGTCGTAGACCTGCCAGACCATGGGGCAGGCCACGGTCTGCAAGGCCACGGGTGTGGGCCAGGCTTCGATGAACTTGCGGCTGGCCGGCAAGGCCGCGCCGCCGGGTTGCGACACCACCTCCAGCCAGGACAGGGGCTGGGCGACGCGGTCACTGAACGCGGCGAGCTTGCGGCTGTCGAGCGCCGTCGCAAGCCTGCCCGGCAAGGGGTAGCCGGCAATCTCCAGTGTCTCGCCGGCGGCCAGGCGGCGGCGCAGCCCTTCGGTGGTTTCCTTGTCGCCCGCGTGCACCAGTTGCGAAGCGATGCGCAGGCGCAGGGTCTGGTTCAGAAACAAGGCCCCGTCCAGCACGGGTTGCCAGAACAGCAGCCGTGTCACTTTGGACGGCGCCAGCGCAGCAACCTCTGCGGCCAGCAAGGCACCGGTGCGCACGCCCCAGAGGACGACGGGGCCGTCAGGGGTCACGTGGTCTTCCAGCAGCGCCAGCGTGTCCTGCACCCACAGAGCCCAGTCGACGGCGTCTGAGTCGCCTTCGCTTTCGCCGGTGCCGTAGGGGTCGGGGGCGATGCAGTGCCAGCCCGCGGCCGCCAATGCGCGCGCGGTGTCGGCTACGTGTGTGCGGCAGCGGTTCATCTCCTCCGCCAGCGGCGGCAGGTAGATGACGGTGCCGCGCGCTTGCGCTGCCGGCAACCAGTGCACGGCATACAGCCGGCGGCCACCCACGTCAAAGAACCGTGGTTCGACGCGGACCTGCTGGGCGGCCGGCAATGGGGGCGCGCTCATGCTGTGCGGTCCGTGGTGGGGGCCACGCGCGTGTCGGCGCTGACGGCAGGGGCCGGCGGCAGCCAGCGGTCGACCGCGGTCAGCACACGGCGTGCCACCTGCTCATAGACGGGCCGGGCCTGGCCGAAGGGGTCCGGAATTTCCGCGGATTCGCCGCCCGCGTCCAGCAGGCAGGCCTTTTTGCGGCTGCCCGGGAAAGCCTGCTCCAGGCGGTCCAGGTGGCTCACTTCCATGGCGAGGATGAGGTCGGCCTGTTCGACCATCGCGGCCGACAGCGTCTGCGACTGCCACCCCGCCAGCGACACGCCGTGGCGCGCGGCCACTTCTTGCATCACCGGGTCAGCCGGGCGGCCCGCCTGTGCATGGAACCCGGCCGATGCGAAGTGCAGTTCTTGCCCCAATTGCCTCTGCGCGTGGGCATGCGCCAAGGCACTGCGGTTGATGTTGCCGTAGCAAAGGAACAGCACTGCGCCCGGACGCCGCGCGCGCACCGCGGCCTGCATCGCAAGGCTGCGGCGCTGCTCCCGGCGCAAAGCCCTGCGCACAGCCAGCCGCCCCGCGAAGCGCTTCCAGTGGTGCGCCAGGATGCCGGCTGCGTCGACGAGACCGGGCCAAGGGTCGCGCCAGCTCTGCACGTCAAAGTGATGCCGCGGCGACAGCACCAGCAGCGTGTCGCGCACGGCGTCGGCCATGCTTGGCAGCTTGACCAGCGCGGGCGGCGCTTCACGGCGCAGAACCCGTTCGATCCAGTCGATGTCGCGCGCCAGGTGGCGCGCCAGCGTGCCCTGCCGCGCCGGAGGCCACGTGCCCACGCGGCCCGTGGTCATCAGTTCGTGCAGCATCACCGGGAAGTTGGCACCGGCCGCCACGGCCAGCGGCAGCGAACCCCAGAAACGGCCGTTGATTTCCATGAGGCGGTAGTCGCCGGTGCTGCGGTTGCGCTTGAACTCGACCATCGCCACGCCGTGCCAGCGCAAGGCACGCATCAGCCGCGTGGCGGCGTCGGCCAAGACCGGATCAGGAGTCTCGCTGACGCGCAGGCTGCTGCCGCCTCCGGTGAGTGGCACTTCGTGCAGGCGGCGGTGCTGGAAAAGATAGCGCGGCTCGCCGTGATCGGCAATGAGCTCGATGCCGACACCGTCGCCGGAGAAGTACTCCTGCAAGAGCACGGGCCCGAAGCGCAAGGCGGATTCGACCTGGCTGCGCAGTTCACGTTCGTCGAAGGCGTATGTCACCGCCAGATGGACGCGCTGGCCACCCGGGCTGCCCACCGACCGGGCCGGTTTCACCACCAGCGGGTAGCCGATGCGGGCAGCAGCCTGCGCAGCCTGGTCCGCGCCTGCCACCGGCTCAGCGAGCGGGACCTTCACCCCCAGCGTTGCAGCCAGGGCCACCGTCTGCTGCTTGTCGATGACCTGAGCGAGCGCGCCAGCGTCCGCCACGGCGATCAGGTCCGGGGCGAACCGCGCGCGTTCCTGTGCAAGCGGGATGACCGTGCGCTCGGTGAGGGGCACGACCAGGTCGTACGCGTGGCTGCGAAGGTGTGTCTCGAGCCAGTCGACGAAGGCCGGTGCATCGGCCAGCGGATCGGGGTAGGTCCAGCAGGCCGCTGCGTGGCGTGAGCGGCTGGCGATGGCGTTCTTGGCGGCACTGGCCACCTCGACGCGCAGCCCGTGGCTCGCCAAGGAGCGCACGACGGCCAGCGCAGAAGCCTGGTCCGCATCGAGAACCAGCACCGCGCCTGGAAGCGCGGGCGGCCGTGCGCCGGCACGGGAGTTCATCGCGCCCGTGCAGCCTCAGCCAGCGCGTTCTTCAATGAACGCGGTCAGGCTGCCGACGGAGGCGAAGGTCTCGCCGCTGATCTCGTCGTCGTGTACGGCGAAGCCGAAACGCTCTTCGATCGTCGTGACCAGTGTGGCCACCGCCATGCTGTCCAGCTCGGGCAGGGCACCCAACAGGGCCGTGTCGGCGGTGAACTGCTTTGCACGTCCGTTCAGGCTGAGAACGTCGTCAAGCATTTGCAAAACGTCGGCGAGCAGGGACATGGTGAGGTGGGCGCTTCGGGTGCGGGATCTTGGGGTCTGCAAGTGTAGGGGCTGCCTACGGATGCACCCGTGGCGGATTCGACGCTTTCGCCCTGCGCCGATGGCAGTGCGCGGATGCCGGCGCAGGGCGGGAACAATTCGCGCCACGGGTCTACTCCGACACTGGCGAGGCCGGCGTCGAACGCTAGAGTCGCAGGCTGTTGGATTCAACGCGGCCCTGCGCCGCCCCGCCGGCATGCACCCGTCTGCTCCTGAAACGTACTTGCTGCACGACCTGATCTTCCGCCAGGCCGATGCCATGGCCGACCGGCCTGCGCTGACTTCAGGGCGAGACACCTGGACTTACGGGGACTTGGCAACTGCCGTGCGTGGCTTCTCCGCGGGCCTGCTGGCCTTGGGCCTGCAGCGCGCCGAAAGGGTGGGCATCTGGCTGGAGAAGCGCGCGGAGACAGTGACCGCCAGCTTTGGCGCGCCAGCGGCCGGCGGCGTGATGGTGCCGATGAATCCGCTGCTCAAGCCCGAACAGGTGGCCTACATCGCACGCGATTGCCAGGTTCGTGTGCTGGTGACTTCGCCCGACCGGTTGGCACTGCTGGAACCGGTGTTGGAGCAATGCCCGGACCTGCGCCACGTGGTGCTGACTGGGGGGCCGGCCGCGCCGCGGCGCGTGCCGCCGGGCGTGGCCGTGCACGACTGGAGCGATGTGGTCGCACAAGTCGGCGGCCCTGCTCACCGGGTCATCGATACCGACATGGTGGCGATCCTCTACACCAGCGGATCGACCGGCAGGCCCAAGGGCGTGGTGCTCAGCCATCGCAACATGGTGACCGGTGCCAAGAGCGTGGCCAGCTACCTGGAAAATTGCGCTGACGACACCCTGCTGGCCGCGCTGCCGCTGAGCTTTGATGCCGGCTTCAGCCAGCTGACCACGGCATTCCATGCCGGCGCGCGCGTGGTGCTGCTCAACTACCTGTTGCCGCGGGACGTGCTCAAGGCCATGGAGCGGGAAAAGGTGACCGGCCTGACGGCAGTGCCGCCGCTGTACATCCAGCTGACCCAGACCGACTGGCCAGCGGCCGTGGGCGAGCACCTGCGCTACTTCGCCAACACGGGCGGACGCATGCCGCGCGAGACGCTGCAGTTGCTGCGGCAGCGGGTGCCACGGGCCAAGCCCTACCTGATGTATGGCCTGACGGAGGCCTTTCGCAGCACCTACCTGCCACCCGAGGAAGTGGACCGCCGGCCCGACAGCATCGGCAAGGCGATCCCTAACGCTGAGATCCTGGTGCTGGCGGAGGACGGCCGAGAGTGCGCGCCCGAAGAGCCCGGTGAGTTGGTGCACCGCGGCGCGCTCGTGGGCATGGGCTACTGGGGCGATGCTGAGAAAACCGCCGAACGCTACCGGACACTGCCACTTGGCGCAGGCGGCCGGGAAGCGGGGCTGCAGTTGCCGGAGATTGCGGTGTTCAGCGGTGACACGGTGCGGCGCGACGCCGAGGGCTTTCTCTACTTCATCGGCCGGCGCGACGAGATGATGAAGACCAGCGGCTACCGGGTCAGCCCCACCGAGGTGGAAGAGATCCTCTACACGTCCCGGCTCGTGGGCGAGTGCGTGGCGTTCGGTGTCGATCATCCCCAACTGGGACAGGTCATCCAGGTCATCGCGACGGCGCCTGACGGGACTGCTGCACTGGATGTGGAAGCGCTGCGTGCGCACAGCAAGGCACACATGCCGGCCTACATGGTGCCGGCCGGATTCGAAGGGGCGAACGGCCCGCTGCCACGCAACCCGAACGGCAAGATTGATCGCAAGAAGCTGGCCACGGAGTGGCTGGAACGGGCCGGCTGAAGCTGCCAGGGCGACCCGGAGCGCGGACTTTGCTGCTCGTGGGTCACGAGTCACCACCGGTCGCGCCGGGTTTCCAGGGGCGGCCGTAGGCGACAAAGTGGGGGTTCTCGAAACCGGGCTTGCCGTAGCGCAGCAGGCTGCCTTCCAACGTGCTGATCTCGCCGCCCGCGGCACGAAGCACGGCGTGCCCCGCAGCGATGTCCCACTCCATCGTGCGACCCAGGCGGGGATAGAGGTCGGCAGCACCTTCCGCGACCCGGCACAGCTTGAGTGAGGACCCGGCGGTGCTGATGCTGGCCACACGCTGCCCATGGAGCAGACGCTGCAGCGCCTCAACATCACCATGGCTGCGGCTGCCCATGACGGTGAGCCCTTCTTCGGGGACGTCACGCGTGCGCAGGACCCGGCGCTGGCCTTGTGCGTCCACCGAGAAGGCTGTGTCCCCCACGCCCGCCCACAGCATGCCGATGGCAGGTGCCGCAACCGCGCCGAGAACCGGTACACCGTCTTCGACCCAAGCGACATTGACCGTGAATTCGCCATTGCGCGACAGGAATTCCTTGGTGCCGTCCAGCGGGTCCACCAACCAGAACGAGCGCCCTTCCAGCACGGGGATCCGGCCGGCGGACGCGGCCTCTTCCGCCACGATGGGGGCACCGGGCAGCAGCCGTTCAAGGTGCTTGCAGATCAAGGCCTCGGCAAGTTCATCCGCCTCGGTCACTGGGGAGGCATCGGCCTTGAGCTTGCTGCTCGTCGCGCCGCGCTCGTAGACCCGCATGACCTCCAGCGAGGCCGCGCGGACGGCCTCGATCACGGCAGGCAGAAGGTCTTCGACCGGGGGTCGGTTGAGGTTGGGCATGGGATGTGTTCTCGTGTGGAGTGCGGTGCCGGCTAGGCCCCGACCTGCCGTGTACTTTGGCACGCGGACGAGGCAGGGACGACGCGGGAACGACCAGCAGGCCGCACGATAATCCTGCATAGCCAGCCGCTACCGCCGCAGCGCCATGCCCGAAGGGCCCTTCCGTGATGATGTCAGCGATTCACAGACTTACCCATTTGCAGCGGCTTGAGGCCGAGAGCATCCACATCATGCGCGAGGTGGTGGCCGAGGCAGACCGCCCGGTGATGCTCTACTCGATCGGCAAGGACAGCGCGGTGATGCTGCACCTGGCACGCAAGGCTTTCCATCCCGCGTCGCCGCCGTTTCCGCTGCTGCACGTGGACACGACCTGGAAGTTCCGCGACATGTATGCGATGCGCGAGCGCATGGTGCGCGAGAGCGGCATGGAACTGATCGTGCACCACAACCCCGAGGCCAAGGCCCTGGGGATCAATCCGTTCGACCACGGCTCGCAGGTGCACACCGACATGTGGAAGACGCAGGGCCTGAAGCAGGCGCTGGACCTGCATGGCTTCGATGTGGCCTTCGGAGGCGGCCGGCGCGACGAAGAAAAGAGCCGCGCCAAGGAGCGGATCTTCAGCTTCCGCACGACGCAGCACCAGTGGGACCCGAAGGACCTGCGGCCGGAACTGTGGAGCCTGTACAACACGCGCAAGCGGCCGGGTGAATCGATCCGTGTGTTCCCGATCTCGAACTGGACCGAGCTCGATATCTGGCAGTACATCTCCCTTGAAGACATACCGATCGTGCCGCTGTATTTCGCCGCAGAACGTCCCGTGGTGGACCGCAAGGGCACCTTGATCATGGTCGATGACGACCGCATGCCGTTGCTGCCTGGCGAGGTGCCGATGCAGAAGAAGGTGCGCTTCCGTACCCTGGGCTGCTACCCGCTGTCGGGCGCCGTCGAGAGCGAAGCCGACACGCTGCAATCGATCATCCAGGAGATGCTGCTGACGCGAACGAGCGAACGCCAGGGCCGGATGATCGATCACGACGAAGCTGCGTCGATGGAAAAGAAGAAGCAGCAGGGGTACTTCTGAGATG
>JANOAM010000662.1:0-2360 GCA_031411215.1 Betaproteobacteria bacterium | reverse complement strand
GAAGAGCGCCTATGCGCTGTCGGAGTTGAGCGTGAAGGCGGTGCCGCTGATCCTGATTGCGCTGGGCCTGGCGGTCTGTTACCGCTCCAATGTGTGGAACATCGGCGCCGAGGGCCAATTTGTCGTTGGCGCGATGGCCGCCGGCTGGGTGGCCTTGCAGGTCGGGCCCGATACGGCCTGGTTGGGCCGGGGCATCGTGGTCCCCATCCTGCTGGCCGGCGTGCTGGGCGGCATGTTGTGGGCCGGCATCGTGGCCCTGCTGCGCGACCGCTTCAACGCCAACGAAATCCTGGTCAGCCTGATGCTGGTCTACGTGGCTGAGCTGGTGCTGGGCTACATGGTCTACGGCCCCTGGAAGGACCCGGCGGGCTTCAACTTCCCGCAGACCATCACCTTCCTACCCGACACCAAGATCCCTCGACTGGTGAGTGGCTTGCGCGCCCACATCGGTGTGTTCATCGCGTTGGCCGCGGTGGCGCTGCTGTGGGCCTTCATGTTCCGCACCTACCGCGGTTTTGCGTTGCAGGTGGGTGGGCTGGCACCGGCGGCGGCGCGTTATGCCGGCTTCTCTTCACGCACGGCGGTGTGGACGGCGCTGCTCATTTCAGGCGGCATGGCGGGGCTGGCCGGGGCGCTGGAAGCCGCGGGGCCACTGGGGCAGCTGACGCCGTATGTGCCGGCCGGCTACGGCTTCGCGGCGATCATCGTGGCGTATGTGGGCAGGCTGCACCCGGTGGGGATCATCTTCTCCGGGATCCTGATGAGCATGTTCTACATCGGTGGGGAATTGGCCCAGTCTCGGCTGGGCTTGCCGAAGTCTCTTACCGGTGTCTTCCAGGGATTGCTGCTGTTCACGCTTCTTGCCTGTGACACGCTGATTCACTACCGGGTGCGGTGGGTTCGGGTGGTGGCTGCATGAGGCTGCATGGATTGCAGCCGGGGTCTCGGCCCCGGGGCCGACTCACTTTCTTTGCTGGTGCAAAGAAAGTAAGCAAAGAAAGCACCTTGGGGAACTTGCGGTGGTAGCCGTAGGCACCGGTCGCTGCGCTCCGGTCGGTGACATGCGGTGTTCTCGCAAAGCCTTGCTCGACAGGGCGCTGGGCAAAGAGAAGGGCGGACCGAAGAGCGCCGCACTCGGCAAGACGCCGCGATTGGCAAGATCTGAAAGAACGACCCAAGGGATCCGTTGGCACGCGAGAGTGACCAGGCGCATGAGCCGCTGCGCACTGCGCCCAGCGCCCTGTCGAGCAAGGCTTTGCGAGACTTCGAGTGGCACCGGCCGGAGCGCAGCGATCGATGTCTACGGCTACCACCGCAAGCTCTTCAAGGTGCTTTCTTTGGTTCCTTTCTTTGCACCAGCAAAGAAAGGGACTCGGCCCCGGGGCCGAAACCCCGGCTGCAATCTCAAGCAACAAACCCCTGCAGGAGGCAACTGACCAATGGACTCCCTAGCCCTCCTGCTGGCAGCAACCTTCAACGCGGGAACAGTCCTGGCCATAGCCGGCATAGGCCTCCTGATCAATGAACGCGCAGGGATCATCAACCTCGGCGCAGAAGGCCTGATGCTCATAGCCGCCATCGCCGGCTTCGCGACCGCCGTCCACACCGGCAACGACTGGCTGGCCTTCGCAGCCGGCGCCGCGGCAGGCGCCATCCTCGCCGCGCTCTTCGGCCTGCTGGTGATCTGGCTCAACACCAACCAGGTCGCCACCGGCCTGGCGCTGAGCCTCTTCGGCGGTGGCTTCTCGGCCTTCGTCGGCATCAGCTACCAGCAGGAAAAGCTGGGTGAACGGCCGCAGTTCAGCATCCCGGGACTGGCCGACATCCCCTTCGTCGGGCCGGCCCTGTTCCGCCAGCACCCCATGGTCTACATCGCCGTGCTGCTGGCGCTGGGCGTGGCCTGGTTCCTGTACCGGTCGCGCGCCGGCCTGGTGCTGCGCGCCGTGGGTGAATCACCCGAATCGGCGCATGCGCTGGGCTACCCGGTGCGGCGCATCCGCATGGCCGCGGTGGTGACGGGCGGTGCGCTGTGCGGTGTGGCCGGGGCCTACGTGTCCGTGGTCTACACGCCGCTGTGGGTGGAAGGCATGGTGGCCGGCAAGGGCTGGATCGCGCTGGCGCTGACCACCTTTGCCACCTGGCGGCCGGCACGCATCCTGCTGGGTGCTTACCTGTTCGGCGGCGTCACCATGCTGCAGTTCCACCTGCAAGGCCAGGGCGTGGACGTGCCCAGCCAGTTCCTCAGCATGCTGCCGTATGTGGCCACCATCGTCGTGCTGGTGCTGATCAGCCGCAACGCGGCGTGGATCAAGGCCAACATGCCGGCGTCCCTGGGCAAACCGTTTTTCCCCGGCTCTTGA
>JANOAM010000661.1:0-13109 GCA_031411215.1 Betaproteobacteria bacterium | reverse complement strand
CTGATGGTGGTGGCCGCGATGATGGTGATCTACGTGCTGCTGGGCACCATCATGGAAGAGCTGAGCATGGTGCTGCTGACCATCCCGGTGTTCTTCCCCATCGTCACCGGCCTGGGCTTTGACCCGGTGTGGTTTGGCGTGCTGATCGTGCTGGTGGTGCAGGTGGGGCTGATCTCACCGCCCGTCGGCATGAACATGTTCGTGATGAACGCGCTCTTGAAGGACGTGCCGCTGATGGCCATCTTCCGCGGCAGCGCCATCTTCTGCGTGCCGCTGGCCGTGGGCCTGGTGCTGGTGCTGTTCTTCCCTCAGCTGGCGCTCTGGCTGCCGGGCTTCATGAAGTAGCCGCGTTTCTTGAGCCAGGCGCGCAGGCGCCAGCCCAGCAGCACCGCCATCACCACCGCGTAGATGGACCATTCGCCAAAGTTGTTCTTGGCGGCACGCATCCAGAAGAAGTGCAGCAGGCCCAGCAGGGCCACGGCGTAGACGGCCTTGTGCAGCGCCTGCCAGCGCGCCGCACCCAGCGTCTTGATGGCCTTGTTGAAGCTGGTGGCCGCCAGCGGCAGCATCAGCAACAGGGCGGCCGTGCCGACCAGGATGAAGGGCCGCTTGGCGATGTCCTTGACGATGGCGTCGAAATCGAAGCCCTGGTCCAGCCAGGCAAAACACAGGAAGTGCAGGCAGCCGTAGAAGAAGGTGTACAGGCCCAGCATGCGGCGCAGCCGCGCCAGTGCATGCCAGCCCGTCCAGCTGCGCAGTGGCGTCACGGCCAGGGTCAGGCACAGGAAACGCAGCGTCCAGTCGCCGGTGCCGCGGATCAGCGCTTCGGCCGGGTTGGCGCCCAAGGTGTTGGCCACCGCGCCCCACACCAGCAGGGCCAGTGGCAGCAGGGCGAGCAGGAACAGCGCCGGCTTCGAAAACCGGTGCATCAGGAGCTTGTTCACCGCAGCCTCAGTAGAACTTCTTCAGGTCCATGCCGGCGTAGAGCTGGCCCACCTGGGGCTCGTAGCCGTTGAACATCAGCGTCGGTCGCTTCTTGGCGAACAGGCCGTCTTCGCCGATGCGGCGTTCAGCGGCCTGGCTCCAGCGCGGGTGGTCCACCTGCGGGTTGACGTTGGAATAGAAGCCGTATTCGCGCGCTGCGGCGGTTTCCCAGCTGGTCTTGGGCTGCTGGTCCACGAAGCGGATCTTGACGATGCTCTTGCCGCTCTTGAAGCCGTACTTCCAGGGCAGCACCATGCGCACCGGCGCACCGTTCTGGTTGGGCAGGACCTCGCCGTACATGCCGAAAGTCAGCAGCGCCAGCGGGTGCATGGCTTCGTCCAGGCGCAAGCCTTCCACATAGGGCCACTCCAGCACGCGGGAGCCGACATAGGGCATCTGCGCCTTGTCGGCCAGGGTCACGAACTGCACGTACTTGGCGTTGCCGGTGGGCTCGACCTTCTTGATCAATTCCGACAGTGAAAAGCCCACCCAGGGGATCACCATGGACCAGCCTTCCACACAGCGCAGGCGGTAGATGCGTTCTTCCAGGGGCGCCAGTTTCATCAGCGCGTCCAGGTCGTAGGTGCCGGGCTTCTTGACCTCGCCTTCAATGGCCACCGTCCAGGGCCGCGTCTTCAGCTTGCCGGCGTTCTGCGCCGGGTCGGACTTGTCGGTGCCGAATTCGTAGAAGTTGTTGTAGCTGCTGGCGTCGGTGTAGGGCGTCAGCTTGTCCATCACCAGCGCGCCCGCCACGGCACTCTTCATGCCGGGCAACGCGGCCAGCTTGCCTGGGCGCGCGGTCTGCGCATGGGTGGGCAGGGCCAGGGCCGCCGAGCCCGCGACCGTGCCCGCAAAAGCCGCCTGGATGAAGCGCCGGCGGTCGGCATAGACCTCACGCGGCGTGATCTCGGAAGAGAAGGGGTGCTGGAAGCCGCGGTCCTGGAGGAAATGCATGGGGTGCTCTGCCGGTGGTGTTGACCGTGGGTCGGGTGGGCGGCTGCCGTCTTACAACAACGGACACGGGATTGTGGTGCGCCCGTCCGGGCCATGAAAAAGGGCCGGTACAAGACCGGCCCTTCAGCAGAGGATTGAGGCGTCGTTGTTCAGCGAAGCCCGGCCATGTAGTCGGACACGGCCTTGATTTCCTTGTCGTTCATGCGGGCAGCGATGGTCATCATCATCGGCCCGTTGGCGCGTGCGCCAGAACGGAAGGCGTTCAGCTGGGCTTCGGTGTAGTCGGCATGCTGGCCGCCCACACGCGGGTATTGGGCCGGGATGCCGGCGCCGTTGGGGCTGTGGCAGCCGGAGCAGGCCGGCACGGCCTTGGCCAGGATGCCGCCACGGTAGATCTGCTCACCCAGGCTGACGGTTTCCTTGACCTTGGCAAAGCCGGGCTTGGCTTTCTTGCTGGCGTAGAAGGCGGCGATGTGTTTCATGTCGTCTTCGGACAGCGGCGCGGCCATGCCCGACATGACGGCGTTCTTGCGCTTGCCGGCCTTGAACTCGACCAGTTGTTTGACCAGGTATTCCGGGTGCTGGCCCTGCAGGATGGGGTTGGCGGGTGCGCCCCGGCTGCCGTCGGCCACGTGGCAGGCCTGGCAGGCGGCGGACAGCTGCCCGCCCTTGGCCGCATCGGCCTTGAAGGCGGCGGGTTTGGCTTCATTCGCAAAGGCAGAGCCGGCGAACAAGGCAAGCAGAATCAGGGCGGCGGGCGACTTCATGCGGAAGGCTTTCAATCGAATGCTGAGCAGCGCAAACCCAGAATTTTACAATGCACCATGACAGCACCCTTTCAGGCCCCTGCGGCCAAGGCCTTGGCCACCTCCTCCGCCAAAGTTTCCAGCGTCGAAATTGACGCGGCGAAGCGTGCCCTGGGATGGACCCACACCGCCCGTTTCCTGACCACCGCCAGCAAGCTGGACCAGCTGCCGGCCAGTGAGTTGCCGGAGATCGCCTTCGTGGGCCGCAGCAACGCCGGCAAGTCCACGGCCATCAACCGGCTGGCCCAGCAGAAGCGCCTGGCCTTTGCGTCGCGCACACCGGGCCGCACGCAACACATCAACCTGTTCGAGGTGGGCCCGCGCGACCGCCCCGACGCCTTGTTCGCCGACCTGCCCGGTTATGGCTACGCCGCCGTGGAGCGTGCTGCCAAGCTGCGCTGGCAGGAAGTGATGTCCGACTACCTGCAGCTGCGCCGCCCGCTGCACGGCATCGTGCTGATGATCGATTCCCGCCTGGGCTTCACCGACCTGGACAAGCGCCTCTTGGACCTGATGGCGCCGCGCCTGGCCAATGGCGAGGTGCGCCTGCTGGCGCTGCTGACCAAGTCCGACAAGCTCAACCGCAGCGAGAACATGGCCGCGCAGGCCGCGGCACAGGAGGTGCTGGCCAGCGTCAGCACCGAGAGCGCGGACATCGGCATGAGCTCGTTTTCCGCGCTCAACAAACAGGGCCTGGGCGATGTGGCCGAGGCGATCTATGCCTGGACGCACCGTTTGGACGCGCATGAGCCCGATCCGGCAGTTTGAGCTTCAGCTGAGTGAGGACATCACCCTGGCCTGCCGTGGCGCTGGCGAGGGCCGCGCCCGCGTGATGCTGCTGCACGGCTTCCCCGAAGCCGCCTTCGTGTGGGACGAGGTCATGCAGCGCCTGGCGCCATGGGCCGCTTGCGTGGCGCCCAACCTGCGCGGCTACGTGGGCAGCAGCGCGCCCAGCGACGTGGCCGCCTACAAGGCCCGCCACGTGGTGGGTGATGTGACCGCAGCCATCGAATCGCTCGGTGCGCCGCTGGACCTGCTGGTGGCACACGACTGGGGCGGCGCGCTCGCCTGGAACCTGGCGGCGCAAAGGCCGGACCTGATGAAGCGGCTGTTGATCATCAATTCACCGCACCCCGCCACCTTCCTGCGTGAACTGCGCTTCAGCCCTGCGCAGCAGGCTGCCAGTGCCTACATGAGCTTCCTGTGCCGGCCCGACGCGGATGTGCTGCTGGCCGAAGACGACTACCGGCGCCTGTGGCCCTTCCTGGGCAGCAACCCGGCCTGGCTGACGCCCGCCGTGCGTGCCTTGTACCGCGAGGCCTGGCACAACGCCGGGCGGGGTCTCACCGGGGCGCTCAACTACTACCGGGCGTCGCCGCTGCGGCCCGCACGGGGCCCGGACGACCTGCTGCACACGCTGGTGCTGCCGGATGAAGCCGTGACCTCACGTGTGCCGACGACGGTGCTGTGGGGCGAGCAGGACCATGCGTTGTTGCCAGGCCTGCTGGACGGCCTGGACCGTTGGGTGCCGCAGCTGGCGCTGCACCGCCTGCCGCAGGGCAGCCACTGGCTGGTGCACGAACAACCCGGCCTGGTGGCCGAGCACATCGCGTCGTTGCTGGCTTGAACTTGGGGGCCGGGCGGCTCAGGCCGCTGACAGCGCCGCGCTGACCTGGTCCTGCACCTTGGCCGCCGCGCTGCCGACAATGGAGCGCATCTTCAGCGTCTTCACCAGCGCATTGCCGTGCAGCATGAGCAGGGCGCCCGAGCGCATGGCCCAGGTCTCGTCGGAGCTGCCGTCGCCAAAAAGCAGGAACTCGCGCTGTTCACCGACCCACAGCAGTTGCGCGTGCAACCAGCGGCCCTTGAAAAACATGCGCACGCAGTCGCCCGGGCGCAGCTTGTTGAGCCAGTCCACGGACGCCGGGTTGTTGACCGGGCCTTGGGTTTCCGGGTCCATCAACTCGGCGGGCACCGTGTCCAGGTGGTGCACGTCCAGCGGGCCGCTGATGGTGGAAGGCGGCCCGTCGCCGTCCATGATCTTGTCCTCCAGCTTCTGCATCGCACCCACCTGGGACGCGACGCCGGACAGGCGGCGCTGCAGGCGCTTGGCCAGGAAGGTGTCCAGCCGCTCCATGGCCCAGCGGTACAGGCCGCTGTTCTGCTCCGGCTCCGCGCCCAGCTGGTCGATGGTGGCCATGGCCAGCTTCAGCAGGTGCAGGCGTTCGGGGTCGTGCGGGTCCGGTGTCATCTCCGCCGCGAACACGGCCTGGTTGATGAAGCGCCACAGCGGGTGTTTGTTGTGGTCCAGAAGCGTGCGGTCACGCAGCGCCAAGCGCATGGCCGGGCCGTGCAGGCGCGAGATCAGCACCGTCATGTCCGGCGGCACGCGCGAATCCGCCATCATGGCTTCGAACAGCCGGCTGACCAGTTCAATCGCCTGGCGGTCGGCGCGCTGCGTGGTGCCGCGCGCCACATCAATCCAGCGTTCGCCCAGCTGCGCGTCGGGTCGCCCACGACCCGAGCTCTGCACCGGGCTGCCGTAGTGCGCGGCCTGCTGCGTGTCCAGTGGCGCCGGCATGGTCTCGCTCATGCGGTGCAGGTCGGGCGCGTAGGTGGTCTCGGCCGACCGTGCCCCGCGGCGCGAGCCCGAAGGCAGGATCAGCGTGCGGTAGGCGGCGGGCTCCACGCCCATGCTTTCCAGGCGTGACGTGGACGCCGCGTAGCTGGTGCGCAGCAGCTGCGCCAGCGGTGTGGACGCATGGCGCATATAGGCCACCTGGTGGCCCCGCGACAGCGGCAGCGCCTGGGCGGAATTCCACACCGCACGCGCAAAGGTCTCGGCGCGGAAGGGGTTGTTGTCCTTCGACATCTCCAGGTCGCCAACCAGCGCGGCAGTGAACGTCTGCAGTTCACGCAGTTCGTATTCGGCCGTGCTCTTGATCGCTTCGATGGTGTGCGACAGCTCCACGTCCACCGCCACCGCGTCCTCGTCCACCAGGGACAGGGTCTTGTGCGACAGCGCTTCGGGCTTCTTGGCCGCCTTCTTGTCGCCACCCGGCTGGTTGCGCATCAGCTCGCCCTGCACCTGTTCACGCAGCGAGTACATGAAGTAGTCCGCCATGCGGTGGCGCTGTGTCGTCAGCGCCTGCGCCAGATCAGCAATGGCCGTGCGCTGGGTCGGGTTCATGCCGGGCAGGGCGCGCCGGATGTTGTCCTGCACGGCGTCCACCAGTTGGTCGAACAACAGCGGGGCGCGCAGCATCTCGTCGTCGACGAATTGCAGCAGCAGCTTGGAGGCTGGAGGGAGGGCCATATGAACAAAATTATGGGCCCTACCCCATGGGGTTCAATCGCGGGAATTGAACCGGGTTTCGCCTCGGTCTTGGGGCGCGGGCCCAGCGCGACGCTGCCGGTGGACCAGGGTGGCTCAGACCGTGGCAGCCAGACGCAAGCCGTGGCCCAGCAGCAGGTGCAGGCGCGGCAGCGCCGCGCGTGCGGCCTGGCGGCCGAGTTCAATGAGTTCCGGCATGGCGTCGGTGTCGAACAGGCCGATGCGGCGTGGCAGCTCCGGCAACATCAGCACCATGCGCGCGGCATCGGCGCTGGCCAGGCGCGCGTCCAGCAGGTTGTTGGACAGCGACGCGCTGACGCGGGTGGCCAGCCGCGACGCCGTGTCGGCGTTGCGCGGAAAGGGCACACGGAAGCCGAGCGCCACCGTGACGTCGCCGGCTGGCGTGGCGCCCACGGGCAAAGGGTCAGACAGGCTGCCGTCCACCAGCAACTGGCCGTTGATGCGCTTGGGCGCCAACAGGAACGGCAGGGCCACGCTGGCCCGCAGTGCGTCCGCCAGCGGGCCACGGTGCAGCACCACAGGTGCGCCGGTGGCCGCGCAGGTGGCCTGGATGTGCATCGGCAGCGGCAGGTCTTCAATCTGCGCGCGGCCGAAGGCGGCCTTCAGGCGTTCGCAGATCAGGCTGTCGTCGCGCAGGGCAAAGCGGTCGTCGAAGCCGGCTGCGCGCGGCAGTGCAATTTCCAGCCAGGCGCGGTGGCGCTTGCGGCTGGTGATGTCGCGTGACCAGAGTTCACGTGCCATCTCCATGCCCACCTGGGCCGGGTAGCCGGCAGCCACCAGGGCGCCGAAGATGGCGCCCGCGCTGCAGCCTGCCACGGCCCGGGGCCGCAGGCCTTCCTGCTCAAAGACCTGCATGGCGCCCAGACCGGCAATGCTCTTGACGCCACCGCTGCCCAGGACCAGCGTGAAGTGGGGTGATGAAATGGTGCGCATGCTGCCTGCCGCGTGCTCAGTGCAGCCACGCGGTGGCGGCGGAGGTGAAGGCGGCGACCGCGGTGGCTGCGGTCAGACGCCGCGGCGCCAGGCTCAGTTCGACGCGCATCAATGCCGCATCGTCCGGATGTGTGCAGCAGCCAAAGCGCTGGCCGCGGGCCAGTGACTGCATGGCATGGTTGCCGGGCAGCACGTCGCCCAGCAGGCAGGGCAGGCCTTGTTCGCGACCGGCCTGCACCAGGGCGGACAGCAGCTGCCGGCCAATGCCGCGGCCTTGCCAGGCGTCTGCCACCGACAGAGCGAACTCCGCACCCGGGTTCGCCGCGCTGCGCACCCAGCGGCCCTCACCCAGGGCGTGCTCCAGGCCGTCTTCCTGGCGGGTGACGATGAATGCCGCATGGCGCTGGAAGTCGGCTTCGGCCATCCAGGCCAGCCGGGCGGCCGACAGGCGGCCCACGGCGCCATGGAAGCGGCTGTAGCGGGCGGCGCGGGACAGGCCGTCTTCAAACAGTTCACCCAGCCGCGTGGCGTCGCCTGGGTGCACGGGGCGCAAGGTCAATTCAGTGCCGCAGGCGGTGGTCCAGGTGACGGGCCGCCGGGAGGCCGGGGCCCGCGTGGACGGTGGGCGGGCGGGCAGCAGCGCGCGGGCGGGTGGGGCAAAGGCGTTTGTCAGGCCGAACAGTCCGAACAGGCGGGTGCGCATGGGGCGATTCCTTGGCTGCTGCGGGTGGCGAATGCCGCCCTTGCAAGGGAAATCGCGAAACCGCAGGCAAAGCCGCCACCGGGCCTGAAATTACTTTTCAGTCGTGCGGAAGGCCGTCGATCAGCGCGCGGCCGGGCTTGCGCTCTGGGCGGTGGCCTGGCGTGCGGCCAGCACCAAGAGGTGGGTGGGCCCCAGCGTGGCTTCCAGCTGGGCCACGGCGCTGCGCGCGCTGGTGGCCGCTTCGCTGGCCTGCCGCAAGGCTGCTTGGGCTTGCGACTGCAACCACAGTGCGCGGCCCATGTCCGCACTGCGCTGTGTGTCCAGGGCCGCGCGCTGGGCCGCAGCCCGTGCGTGGCCAGCGTGCCCGAGTGCGGCTTCGGGTTGTGCGGCGGCCAAGGCCAGCTCGCCCTGGTTCAGTTCCAGCACGAACCGCGCGGGGTGTTCCGGCCCCGACAGTTTTTGTCCGAAGGCCGCTGCGCGTTCCAGCAGGGCGCGGGCAGCGGGCAGGTTGCCCTGGGCGGCGAGCAGCAGCGCCTGGGTGCGCCAGACCTCCACGGCGGTGGGAGATTCACGCTGGACGATGGCGTCCCACTGGGCCTGCGCTGCCTTGAACAGCGCCTGGGCCTTGGCGATGTCTGGCGCACTGCCGCTGGCCAGCCGGGCCCGGATCAAGGCCAGTTCGGCGCGGACCAGCACCAGTTTGTCGTCCTTGGTGCGTGCGACGTCCACGCTGTGCTGCAGTGCAGCCGTGGCCTCGGGCACGCGGCTCAGTTCCAGCAAGGCACTGCCGTGCTCGTACAGGGTCAGCGCGTCACTGTCACCAACGCTCATGATGCGGGTCATCAGCGCCAGGTCCTTTTGGGCCAGAGTCAGGGCTTCCTGCGGCTGGCCGCCAACGCGTTTGAGGTGGGTCAGGCGCGAGCTGCGGCGCAGCGCCGCGATGGTGTTGCTGCCTTCGCTTGCTTCGCTGTCGCGGGCCAGCTTTTCAGCCAGCGGCCAGGCTTCGGCATGACGGCCTGCCAATAGAAGGGCGCGGTCCAGGGCGCTGGTGTAGCTGCTCAGGGCACCCGGGTCGACACCGCTGTCGCGCAGCAGTTGCAGGGCGCTGCGGGCTGCCTGCACGGCTGCGTCATGCTGACCCAAGGCGCTGCGGATGTAGCTGTTGGTGAGGATGCACTCGGCCCGGGCGTCCACGGGCACATCGGCTGCGGCGCCGGCGTCCATCAGGGTCTGCGCCTGGGTCAACAGCTGCAGGCCCTCAGCATTGCGTGCCGCGTCGTTGAGCAAGCTGGCGCGGCCACACAACAGAGGGACCAGGTTGCTGGCGCGGCGGGCTGGGTCGGGCAGCGTGTTCACGACCCGCGTGGCCTCGTCCATCATGGCCAGCGCGTTGGGCAGGTCGTCAATGTCCGCATAGCTGCCCGACAGCTGCTGGAACACCGCCGCCTGGGCCAGCGGGTAGCGGAACACCAGGGTTTTGGCCAAGTCACGGCTGGTGTCCAGCTGTTTGCGCAAGCCGCCTGCATCGCTGCCGGCAGATTGGCGCAGCATGCGGACGAAGAAGTCGCTGACACCAGTAGCCATCTCTCTTTCATCGATGGCTCGGTCCCGTTCCTGGTTGGCACGCCGCGCCTGGCTCAGGGTGCCGATGACGCCTGCAGCCAGGGCCAGTACCACCACCAGACCCGAAGCGACGGCGCCGCGGTGGCGGCGGACGAACCGGCCCGCCACGTAGCCCAAGGTGTCGGGCCGGGCGCTCACAGGTTCGTGGGCCAGGTGGCGGCGCAGGTCGTCGGCCAGCGCGGTGACGGTGCTGTAGCGCGCCGCGGGGTCCTTGCGCAAGCACTGCGCCACGATGTTGTCCAGGTCGCCCTGGAGCCGCCGCGCCAGGCGTTGCGGCCGGCGTTCACCCGTCGGCATGGCCAGCTCTTCGGCTGCACCCTGGCTGATGGCGCGTGAAGGCCGTTCGGGTTCGGTCTCCAACGTGGCCCGCATGGCCTCGCCGGCGGTGGCGCCGGCCCGGCTGGTGGCATGGCGCCCGGTCAGCAGCAGGTGCAGCAGCAGGCCCAGGGCGTACACATCGGCAGCGGTGGTCACGGTGTCGCCGCGCAGTTGTTCCGGCGCGGCCCAGTCGGGTGTGAGCGCGCGGCCGCCCTGCTGGGTGAGTTCAGTGGCGTCAGCCTGCGCTTGGCCTTCTTCCAGCAGCTTGGCAATGCCGAAGTCCAGCAGCTTGGCCTGGCCTTCGGTCGTCACCAGGATGTTGGAGGGCTTGATGTCGCGGTGGATGACACCGTGGCTGTGTGCATGCGCCACCGCCGCCAGCACGTCCAGGAACAAGTGCAGGCGGCCTTCCACGCCCAGCTGCCGGCTGTTGCAGTGGTGGTCGATGCGCTGGCCTTCCACCCGTTCCAGCACCAGGTAGGGCTGACCGCCGGGTGTCACGCCCGCGTCCTGCAGCCGCGCAATGTGCGGGTGCGACAGCCGCGCCAGGATGGCGCCTTCGCGGGCAAAGCGCTGCGCCGCCGCGTGGTCCAGCAAGGCCAGGTGCAACAGCTTGATAGCCACCTGGCCTTCGTACTGGCCGTCGGCGCGCTGGGCCAGCCAGACGGTGCCCGCACCGCCCGCGCCCAGCGGGCTGCGCAAGACATAGGGGCCGATGCGGTGGCCCTGCAAGCTGGCCTGGCCTTGGTCTTGGCCCGTGGCGTCGGCGGCTGCGTGGCCAGTGAGGAACTGATCAGCGCGGGCCTGGCCGTCTGCGTCCAGCAGCGCCTGCAACTCGTTTGCCAGGCGGGGGTCGGTGTCGCGCCAGCGGGCCAGTGCGGCTTCGCGGCCGGCACCGTCCAGGTCCAGCAGGGTGTCCAGGGCCTGGCTGAGCTGGACCCAGCGGGCGGGGTCAGGCATGGGCATGGGGTTCCTCAGTTGGGGGCGCTTGCCTGGGAATCGAGAACCAACCGCCAAACCCGCCAGCACAGGTGGCGTGGCAGCACGTGCTCAGCCGCCGCTGAGCGCGTGGCGCAGCAGCAGCCGGGCCTTTTCCCATTGGCGCTGGGCGGTGCGTTCGGACACGCCAGTCATGGTGGCAATCTCCACCAGCGTGAAGCCGCAGAAGAACTTCAGGTCCACCAGGTGCGCCAGGGCCGGTTCCAGCTGGGCCAGTTCGTCCAGCGCGTCGCTCAGGGTCTGCAGGCCTTCGGGTTCCGCGCACTGTTCGGCCACGGCAGTGCTGAAGCTGGTGATGTCCAGGCCATGCCCGCGCTTGATGGCGTGGCGGCTGCGCACATGGTCAATCACCAGGCCGCGCATGGCGCGTGCCGCATAGGCCAGGAAGTGCGTCTTGTCGTTGAAGGCCAGGCCTTCGCGGCCGCCGATGTCGAGATAGGCCTCGTGCAGCAGCGTGGTGGTGCCTAACGACGGCAGTGAGCCGTAGCGGCCGGCCTCGCGACGCGCAATGCGGTGCAGTTCGGCATACAGCGCCGCGAACAGCGCACTACGCGCTTCGGCGTCCCCACCTTCTGCGCGCTGGACCAGCGCAGCGTGGCTGGCATCGGGCTGGGGGGGCAAGCTCATGCGGGTCAGTGTATCGGCGGCCCCACAAGAAAAAGGGCCCACGCCGGCTGGCGTAGGCCCTCTTGACGAAAGCAGCAGAAGCGCTGGGCTTCGCTGGGTCCGCTGGACTTACATGTCCATGCCGCCCATGCCACCCATGCCGCCCATGCCACCAGGCATGCCGCCGGCGCCGGACTCTTCCTTCGGCGCTTCTGCAACCATGGCTTCGGTCGTCAGCATCAGGCTGGCGACAGAAGCAGCGTTCTGCAGCGCGGTGCGCGTGACCTTGGTGGGATCCAGGATGCCCATTTCGATCATGTCGCCGTAGGTGTCGTTGGCCGCATTGAAGCCGTAGTTGCCCTTGCCTTCCAGCACCTTGTTGATGACCACGCTGGGCTCGCCACCGGCGTTGGCAACGATCTCGCGCAGGGGCTGCTCCACGGCGCGCAGCACGATCTTGATGCCGGCGTCCTGGTCGCTGTTGTCACCCTTCAGGCTGTTGGCCACACCAGCGCGGGCGCGCAGCAGGGCCACACCACCACCGGCCACGATGCCTTCTTCCACCGCAGCGCGCGTGGCGTGCAGGGCGTCTTCAACACGGGCCTTCTTTTCCTTCATTTCCACTTCGGTGGCGGCACCGACCTTGATCACCGCAACACCGCCGGCCAGCTTGGCCACGCGCTCTTGCAGCTTTTCACGGTCGTAGTCGCTGGTGGCTTCTTCGATCTGGACGCGGATCTGCTTGACACGCGCTTCGATGTCCGGGGCCTTGCCGGCGCCGTCGATCAGCGTGGTGTTTTCCTTGCCCACTTCAACGCGCTTGGCGCTGCCCAGGTCGGCCAGCGTGGCCTTTTCCAGCGTCAGGCCGACTTCTTCAGCGATGACCTTGCCGCCCGTCAGGATGGCGATGTCTTCCAGCATGGCCTTGCGGCGGTCGCCGAAGCCAGGGGCCTTGACAGCCACGACCTTCAGGATGCCGCGGATGGTGTTGACCACCAGCGTGGCCAGCGCTTCGCCTTCAACTTCTTCGGCAATGATCAGCAGCGGACGGCCGCTCTTGGCCACTTGCTCCAGGATGGGCAGCAGGTCGCGGATGTTGCTGACCTTCTTGTCGTACAGCAGCACGAAGGGGTTGTCCAGGATGGCAACCTGCTTCTCGGGGCTGTTGATGAAGTAGGGCGACAGGTAGCCGCGGTCGAACTGCATGCCTTCGACGATGTCGAGTTCGTTGTCCAGGCTCTTGCCGTCTTCAACGGTGATGACACCTTCCTTGCCAACCTTGTCCATGGCCTTGGCGATGATCTCGCCGATGGACACGTCGCTGTTGGCGGAAATGGAGCCGACCTGGCCGATTTCCTTGCTGGTGGTGGTGGGCTTGGAAGCCTTCTTCAACTCTTCGACCAGGGCCGTGACGGCCTTGTCGATGCCGCGCTTCAGGTCCATGGGGTTCATGCCGGCGGCAACGAACTTCATGCCTTCGCGCACGATGGACTGGGCCAGCACCGTGGCGGTGGTGGTGCCGTCACCGGCGTTGTCGCTGGTCTTGGAAGCGACTTCCTTGACCATCTGCGCGCCCATGTTCTGCAGCTTGTCCTTGAGCTCGATTTCCTTGGCCACGGACACACCGTCCTTGGTCACGGTGGGGGCGCCGAAGGAGCGCTCGAGCACCACATTGCGGCCCTTGGGGCCCAGGGTCACCTTGACGGCGTTGGCCAGGATGTTCACACCCTCGACCATGCGGTGGCGCGCGTCAGCGCCAAAAATCACGTCTTTTGCTGCCATGTTCAATTTCTCCGAATATTTGAAGTGCCGGCTTGCGCCGGGAAAT
>JANOAM010000660.1:0-2550 GCA_031411215.1 Betaproteobacteria bacterium | reverse complement strand
GGCGGCAAAGCCGCCCATGAGAGCTTGCCGCACCTTGGCCGGGTCCGCACCCGCCTTGCTGGCGAAGACCAGCGCCTCGCTGACCGCTGCGATGTTCAGCGCCACGATGATCTGGTTGGCCACCTTGGTGGTCTGGCCGTCACCGACTGCGCCCACATGCGTGATGTTCTTGCCCATCAGCTGGAACAGCGGCTGCAGGCGGGCGAAGCCCGCTTCACTGCCGCCGACCATGATGGTCAGGCTCGCTGCCTTGGCGCCGACCTCACCACCGCTGACCGGTGCGTCCAGGTAGTCGCAGCCCAGCGCGGCGATGCGTGCGGCGAAGTCCTTGGTGGCCATGGGCGAGATGCTGCTCATGTCCACAACGGCTTTCCCCACGCGGCCCGCAGGGCCGCCTTCGCTGGAAGTCAGACCTTCGGCCACACCGTCCTTGCCGAACAGCACCTTCTCCACGTCCGGCGTGTCCGGCACCATCAGGAAGACGATGTCGGCCTCGCGCGCCACGTCAGCCGCGGTCTTGCAGGCCACGGCGCCGGCGTCCAGCAGCGCCTGCGGCGGCGTGCGGCGGGTGGTGACGAAGAGATCGTGGCCGGCCGCGCGCAGGTGGCCGGCCATGGGCGTGCCCATGATGCCCAGGCCGATGAATCCGAGTTTCATGTGTCAGTGCTCCTTGTGAGTTAGTCGGTGGCGCGGATCTGCCGCCGCGCCTGTTCCAGCCAACCCAGGCCGGCTTCGGTGGTGGTGGCGGGCTTGTATTCGCAGCCAATCCAGCCCGTGTAGCCGACGCGCTCCAGGTGCTGGAAGAGGAAGCTGTAGTTGATCTCGCCCGTGCCGGGTTCGTTGCGGCCCGGGTTGTCAGCCAGCTGGATGTGGGCTATGCGGCTCAGGTACTTGCTCATCGTGGCCGCCAGCTCGCCCTCGTAGCGCTGCGCGTGGTAGATGTCGTACTGCACAAAGGCGTTGTCTGTCTTGCCATCATTCGCCACCTCGTCCAGCACCGAAATGGCCAGCGGCGTGTTGTTGAGCCAGAAGTCCGGCACGTCGTAGTTGTTGATGGGTTCCAGCAGCAGCTTCAGACCGGCCTTCTTCAGTTCAGCCGCGGCGTAGCGCACGTTGCCGACGAAGGTGGCGCGCGTCACGTCGTTGGGCACGCCTGCGCCGGGCTTGCCGGCCAGGCAGTTGAGTTGTGGCACGCCCAGCGTGGTGGCGTAGTCAATGGCCTTGGCCACGCCGGCGCGGAATTCTTCCTGCCGCGCCGGGTTGCAGGCCATGCCGCGGTCTCCCGCGGCCCAGTCGCCGGCGGGCAGGTTGTGCAGCACCATCTTCAACTGGTTGGCGACCAGGCGTTCGCGGATGGTGGCGGCCGGCGCTTCATAGGGGAACTGCAGCTCCACTGCCGAAAAGCCGGCCTTGGCGGCGCGTTCAAAGCGGTCCAGCAGGGGCACTTCCGTGAACAGCATGGACAGGTTGGCGGCAAAGCGGGGCATGGGATCTCCTTCGGCGCTCATTGGCGATTCGGTGCGCTCAGGCGCGGATTGTGGGCGTTCATGGACCCGGCTCAGGTGGGGGATTGCGCAGCAGGGGCTTCGGTTTGGGCCTCAAGCCCGCGAAAATGACCACATGATGGAACTGCTCACCAATCCCCAGGCGTGGATCGCCTTCGCGACGTTGACGGCGCTGGAGCTCGTGCTCGGCATCGACAACATCATCTTCATCTCCATCCTGGTGGACAAGCTGCCCAAGGCCAAGCAGGAGCTGGCGCGCCGCCTGGGCCTGTTCATGGCCATGTTCATGCGCATTGGCCTGCTGCTGGTGCTGGCCTGGATCGTGGGCCTGGTGGCGCCGCTGTTCACGGTGGCCGGGCAGGAAATTTCCGGGCGTGACCTGATCCTCATCGCCGGTGGTCTGTTCCTGATCTGGAAGAGCACGGGCGAAATCCACCAGTCGCTGGAAGGCGAAGAAGACGGCCACGGATCCAAGGCCGTGAAGGCCACTTTCGCCTCGATCATCCTGCAGATCATGGTGGTGGACCTGGTGTTCAGTCTGGACTCCATCATCACGGCCGTGGGCATGGTGGACGACGTGCGCATCATGATCGCGGCGGTGATCGGTTCGGTCGCTCTCATGATGCTGTTTGCCAGCCCCATAGGCCGCTTTGTGTCCGACCACCCCACCATCAAGATGCTGGCCTTGGCTTTCCTGGTGGTCGTGGGCGTCGTGCTGGTGGCCGAGGGCTTTGACCACCACGTGCCCAAGGGTTATGTTTACTTCGGCATGGCCTTCTCGCTGGGGGTGGAAATGCTCAACATCCACATGCGCAAGCGGAAGTCTCACAAGGTGGAACTGAACCGCGCGCGCATCCCCGGCTCTGGCAACTGACGACTATTCCAGCAAGCCCGCCATCTCCAGGCCTTGCCGGCCTTCGGGGTGGCGGCAGTCGATGGCCTCGAACTCGTTGACCTTGTCGATCTCGGTGCCCATGGCGATGTTGGTGACCTTCTCCAGGATCACTTCCACGACCACCGGCACGCGGTACTTGCGGGCCATGGC
>JANOAM010000659.1:0-7069 GCA_031411215.1 Betaproteobacteria bacterium | reverse complement strand
CCCGCCTTCAAGGGCGCCGACTCCGTGCGCCTGCTGCAGGTGGCGGCCGAGCGCGTGCGTGAACAGGGCTGGCAGCTCGTCAACATCGACAGCACCATCGTCGCGCAGGCGCCGAAGATGGCGCCGCACATTGCCGCCATGCGCGTGCGCATCGCCGCCACGCTGGGCTTGCCGGTGGACGCCGTCAACGTGAAGGCCAAGACGGCGGAGAAGATGGGCCCGGTGGGCGAGGGCCGGTCCATCGAGACGCGGGCGGTCTGCTTGCTCTGCAAGACCGAACCCGACCGGGCCTGAAGGCGGCCTCAGCCGTTGGGTCCGATGGCTCGCTGAAGCCGCAGGTGCGCGATCAGCCCGCCGTCCGGCGCGTTGGCCAGTTCCAGCGTGCCGCCCATGCGCTGCATGGCCTTTTCCACGATGGCCAAGCCCAGGCCCGCACCCGTGGCGGCCGTGCGTGCCGCGTCGCCGCGGAAAAAGGGGGTGGTCAGCTGGGGCAGCTTTTCAGGCGCCACGCCGGGGCCGTTGTCACGCACGCTGATGATCACGGAGTTGCCGGTACGCACGGCCGTCACCAGCACTTCAGCCAGGCCCGTGTAGGTCCCGCGGCCATAGCGGCGCGCGTTTTCGAACAGGTTCAGGAAGACACGGCCCAGTTCGGTCTCGTCAGCCAGCACCACCAGGTCGGGTGGCACGCGGGCCCTGATCTTGATCTGCGTGGGGTCACGGAAGCCGGCGGCTTCGCGGTCCACCAGGATGGCCACCGGCACCGCATGCAGTTCGGGCACGCCGGGCCGCGCGTAGTCCATGAACTTGTCGATGATGGCGTCGAGCTGGTCGATGTCCAGCGCCATGTTGCGCTTGGCTTCTTCGTCTGAAACGCTCATCTCGGTTTCCAGCCGCAAGCGAGCCAACGGGGTGCGCAGGTCGTGGCTGATGCCAGCCAGCATCACAGCGCGGTCTTCCTCCACGCGCGCCAGTTCGCGCGCCATGCGGTTGAAGCCGCGGTTGACCTCGCGGATCTCGCTGGTGAAGGTGTTTTCGTCAAGGCGTGAATCCAGGTCGCCTTCACGGATGCGGCTGGCCGCGAAGGACAGCTGCTTCAGCGGCCGGTTGATCAGGCTGGCAATGGCCACCGAACCGACCAGCGTGGCCAGGATGGCGATGCCCACCCAGATCAGCCAGGTGCTCTGGTTCAGCGATGAACCGTGTGTGGCGTCGGCCTGCAGCCAGTACAGGTCCTTGTCGATGGAAAAGCCGACCCAGAAGCCGGACTGCCCATTGACGGCGCGGGCCACCAGCGTGTCCGGGCCCAGCGCATGGCGCAATTCCTCGGCCACGCGGCGGGTGAAACGGTCGGTCTCAAAAGGGTCGTTCTGGTCACCGGGTTCGCGTGGCATCAGGCGGATGGCCAGCGGCTTGCCTTCGGTGTTGGCCAGAGCCTTGACGAGCGTCAGGCGGTTGATGCCGTCGGCCTGCTTCAGCGCGGCGCGCGACAGGTTGACCAGGCCGGCCGTCTGCTGCGCGGCCTGCACGGCGCGCGGCTCGAATTCCAGCGCACGCAGTGTCTGCACCCAGGCAAACACACCGCCTCCCAGCAGCACGGACAGCAGGAAGAAGGTGCGCCAGAAGAGGCTCAGGCCCGGCGTGCGGCTGAACACCGTCAATCAGAGCCGGTCCGGCGCTGGGCCGCCCCGAGGCGGACCGAGCCCCCTTGGGGGGTGGCGAAGGCGCGCAGCGACAAGCCTGGGGGCCTCAATTCGCACCGTCCGGAACAAAGACGTAGCCGACGCCCCAGACGGTCTGGATGTATCGCGGCTGCGCCGGGTCCGGCTCCAGCATCTTGCGCAGGCGGCTGATCTGCACGTCCAGGCTGCGGTCAAAGGGCTCGAATTCACGGCCGCGCGCCAACTGGGCCAGCTTGTCACGGGACAAGGGCTGGCGCGGGTGGCGCACCAGGGCCTTGAGCATGCTGAATTCGCCCGTCGTCAGCGCGATCTGTTCGCCGTTCTTGGACAGGCGGCGCAAGGACAGGTCGAATTCGAAAGGCCCGAAATTGACGACGGCAGCTTCCTTGGACGGCGCGCCGGGCGCTTCCTGCGCAGGGCGGCGGCGCAGCACCGCGTGGATGCGCGCCAGCAATTCGCGCGGGTTGAACGGCTTGGGCAGGTAGTCGTCAGCACCGACTTCCAGGCCGACGATGCGGTCCACGTCTTCCACCTTGGCGGTGAGCATGATGATGGGCGTGGTGTCATTGGCGGCACGCAGGCGGCGGCAGATGCTGAGGCCGTCTTCGCCGGGCAGCATGAGGTCCAGCACGATGAGGTCCACGGTTTCGCGCGTCAGCACGCGGTTCAGCGCCTTGGAGTCCTCGGCCAGCAGCACATCGAAGCCCTCCTGCGACAGGTAGCGGCGCAGCAGGTCGCGGATGCGCGCGTCGTCATCGACGACGACGATGCGGTCCGGGCGGGCGTTCGCTGGAGTGGTCATGTGGGGAGCTCCCAAATATGTAACAGCGGCATTGTGGGGGCCTCAAGACCCGGGTATCCCCGGCATGACCGGCTGTTACATCTCTTTCGGAGCGATGCGCACCCCAGCGTGGCGGCCCGGGCGTGTCAAGGGGGTGCACGATCGGTGCGCTGCGCACACGCGCTCTCCGTTGAAAGGTATTCCATGCAGATCCGTTCATCCAAGGCCATCCAGACCCTGGCCGCGACCGCCGCCGCACTGGCCTTGACGGCCGCCCAGGCGCAGCCGATGCCGCCGCCGCAAAACGTGGTGTCGCTGACGGCCACGGCCAGCGTGGAAGTCGACAAGGACTGGCTCACCGTCGTGTTCAACACCACCAAGGAGGCGAGCGAGGCCGCGGTGGTGCAGACGCAGTTGAAGCAGGCGCTGGATGTGGCGTTGGCCGAAGCCAAGAAGGCCGCACGCCCTGGGCAGGTGGAAGTGCAGACCGGCGCGTTTTCGCTGGCGCCGCGCTACACCAGCAAGGGCGTCATCAGCGGCTGGCAGGGCAGCACCGAGCTGGTGGTGCAGGGCCGCGACATGACGTCCATCTCGCAGCTGACGGGCCGCATTCAGGGGTTGACGATCGCCCGCGTGGGTTTTTCCTTGTCGCGCGAGGCGCGGGCCAAGGTCGATGTCGACATCACGGCCGAGGCCATTGCACGCTTCCGCGCGCGCGCCGACGCGGTCAGCAAGCAGTTCGGCTTTGCGGGCTACGCCGTGCGAGAGGTGTCCGTGTCCTCGGACCAGGGCGGCATGCCTGTGCCGCAGCCCATGTTTCGAGCACGTGTGATGTCGTCCAGCGTGGCCGATGAGTCCCTGCCTGTGGAGGCCGGCAAGGCGCTGGTGACGGCCACCGTCAGCGGCAGCGTGCAAATGAAGTGACGTGGCCATGAGCTGATGCGGTTTGCGCGCTGCGGCCCAGCCCGGCGCGTTGTTAGCATGGAGCGGCAAGAGCAACGAAACAGCCACCTACAGCACCAGATCGCGAGCGCGCCATGTCCGAACCCCGCCTGCAGCATGTGCACTGCCTGAGTCCCACCGGCCTGCACCGCATGGCGTACTGGGATTGGGGCGACATTGCCAACCCGCGTGTCCTGGTCTGCGTGCACGGCCTGGCGCGCCAGGGGCGGGACCTGGACACGTTGGCGGCGGACCTCAGCAGCGACTACCGTGTGGTCTGCCCCGACGTGGTGGGCCGCGGCCAGAGCGAACGCCTGCGTGACCCCATGGGCTATGGCTTCCCCACCTACGTGGCGGACATGGTGACCTTGTTGGCGCGCGTGGGCGCAGAACAGGTGGACTGGCTGGGCACGTCCATGGGCGGGATCATCGGCATGCTGCTGGCGGCGCAGCAGGACAGAGCGGGCCGCCGGTTGATCCGCAAGCTGGTGCTCAACGATGTGGGGCCAGCCTACGAACAGGCGTTTGTGGACCGGCTCAAGAGCTACCTGGGCCAGCCCGTGCACTGGAAGACGGTGGAAGAGGCGGCCGATGAGCTGCTGAAGATTTCAGCTGGCTTCGGGCCGCACACGCCCGAGCAATGGCTGGCTTTGACCCGGCCGATGCTGGTGCCGGACGGCGGCGGCTTCACGCTGCACTACGACCCCGCCATTGCCACGCCCATCCGCGCCATGACGCCCGAAATGGGTGCGGCCGGCCAGGCCTATCTCTGGCACAGCTATGACCAGATCACCTCGCCCACCTTGCTGCTGCGTGGCGAGCACTCCGACGTGCTGAAGGCCGAGACTGCGGCGGCCATGACGCAGCGTGGGCCGCGTGCGCAGGTTCATGAGTTCGCAGGCATAGGGCATGCGCCCACCCTTGTGCAGCCCGACCAGCGCGCCGTGGTGCGGCGCTTCCTGCTGGGCCCATGAGGGCGCAGAGCGGCGCCGCGACGACCGAGACCGCGGCCATCGTCCACCTGGCCAGTGCCAGTGACGACGCAGTCGCGGACCCAGTCGCTCGCGCGAGGGCTTTCGCCGAACCGCTGCTGGCAGGTCAATCGCTGGATACCGGCGAAGACGCGCTGGCCCATGCCGACGGCGTGGCCGCGGTCCTGCGGGGAATAGGCGCAGCGCCTTCGCTGTGTGCCGCGGCCTACCTGGTCTACGCGGGCGACTACCTCCAGCGACCGGAAGAAGTGGTGCGCAAGGCCTTTGGCGACAGCTACGCGAGCCTGGTGATGCTGACGCGCAAGCTGGTGCAGATCCAGCGTGCCGCGCGCGCGGCACAAGTCGAAGAGGAACGCCGCGCCGAACAGACCGAACGTGTGCGCAAGATGCTGCTGGCGTTTTCACGTGACTTGCGCGTGGTGCTGCTGCGGTTGGCGTCGCGCCTGCAGACGCTGCGCTGGTACGCGGCCACCAAGACGCCATGCCCGCTGGCACTGGCCACCGAGTCGCAGCAGGTCTTCGCACCCCTGGCCAACCGCCTGGGCATTTGGCAGGTGAAATGGGAGATGGAGGACCTGTCCTTCCGTTTCCTGCACCCGGCTGAGTACCAGCGTATGGCCCGGCTGGTGGACGAGAAGCGTGGCGAACGGGAAGCCAGCGTGACCCAGGCGCGCAGTGATTTGACCGAATTGCTGCAGCTGCACGGCCTGAAGGCTGACGTGCAAGGCCGGCCCAAGCACCTGTACAGCATCTGGAAGAAGATGCAGGGCAAGGGCCTGGACTTCGCGCGTGTCTTCGACGCCAGGGCCTTGCGGGTGATCGTGGAAGATGTGCCCGCCTGCTACGCCGCGCTGGCGCGTGTGCACGAAGCCTGGCACGCAGTGGACGGCGAGTTTGACGACTACATCGCCCGCCCCAAACTCAACGGCTACCAGAGTCTGCACACCGTGGTGCTGGGGGGGGATGGCCGGCCGCTGGAGGTGCAGATCCGCACCCGGGCCATGCATGAACATGCCGAACACGGCGTGGCCGCGCACTGGATGTACAAGGAAGCAGGCACCAAGGGCTACGCGGGTGCCAGCGGCCTGCGGGGAGCTGGCGGCGGCGCGGGCGGTGCTGACTTCGAAGAACGCCTGGCCGAGGCCCGCAAAGCCGTGCTGCGCGAACTGCTGGCCTGGGAGCGCGACTTCGCCGGGGGCCAGACCACGGCAGACCGGCGCGGTTCCGCGCAGGTGGAATTGAGCGACCGCATCTACGTCTTCACCCCGCAGGCCACCATCGTTGAACTGCCCGCCGGCGGCACGGCCGTCGATTTTGCCTACAGCCTGCACACAGAACTGGGCCATCGTTGCCGCGGCGCGCGCGTGGACGGCGTGCTGGTGCCGCTGAACACACCGCTGCAGTCCGGCCAGACGGTGGAAGTTGTGGCCATCAAGGAGGGCGGCCCTTCTCTGGACTGGCTGAACGCGGAACTGGGCTACCTGGTCAGCCCGCGCGCCCGCGCCAAGGTGCGTGCCTGGTTCAACGCCCAGGCGCAGCAGCAGACCATCGCACGCGGCCGCGAACTGGTGGAAAAGTTGCTGCAGCGAGAAGGCAGGACGGCACTGGAGCGCGACGCGCTGGCCGAGCAGCTGGGCTTCAAGGGTGCGGATGCATTGTTCGAGGTGGTCGGCAAGGACGAGTACTCGCTCAAGAACATCGAGAACTTGCTGCGGCCTCCAGAACCCGCGGCTGCTGACGATGGGATCCTGCTACACCGGTCACGCGCCGAAGCCGGCGGCGGCCGTGGCGGGGTGCTGGTGGTCGGCATGGATTCGCTGCTGACCAACCTGGCGCGCTGCTGCAGGCCAGCGCCGCCGGACGCCATCAGCGGCTTCGTCACGCGGGGGCGAGGCGTGGCGGTGCACCGTCGCGATTGCACCAACCTGCGCCACATGGCGAAGTTTTCTCCCGGCCGGGTGATTGACGTCGAATGGGGGCGCCAGGGCGCCGAGCGCCCGGCGCTGTACCCGCTGGATGTCGTGGTGGAAGCCGCCGACCGGCACGGGTTGCTGCGCGACATCTCCGAGGTATTTGCCAAGGACAAGATGAACGTCACCGGTGTGCACACGGTGAGTGCCAAGGACCGCAGCAGCGCGTGGATGACCTTCACCGTCGAGGTGGTCGATGCCGCGCGCTTGGCGCCCGTGCTGGCGCAGATCGCGCGTGTGGCTGGCGTGCATCACGCGCGGCGCAAGTGAAGGGCAAGGTTCGAAGGCAGCCGTGTCATGTATAGTCTTGGGTTCTCCAGGCGCGTAGCTCAGCTGGTTAGAGCACCACCTTGACATGGTGGGGGTCGTTGGTTCGAGTCCAATCGCGCCTACCAACACGCAAAGCTGCCAGGTCCGATCGGACTTGGCAGCTTGTCTGAAGGAGAACCTCCAGCGGTCGCTTTCAAAGCAGCCGCGAGGAGCAAGTAGGTGGGCGGTCAACGCCGACTTTTTTGCCCGGAGGTGTTGACGGGCCTCTGAATCTCGTGTGAGAATCTAAGGCTTCGCTGATCACTGATCGGCGCGCTGCGAAAGCGAAAGCAAAGCGGTGATGTTCTTTAAAAATCAACAGCCGATAAGCGTGGGCGTTTGAAGGCGAGTGCCAGATGTGGTGGCGACACTGCATCAGGTCTTATGGACTTT
>JANOAM010000658.1:0-5619 GCA_031411215.1 Betaproteobacteria bacterium | reverse complement strand
CTGAACCACCGCGACCAGATGGTCGGCCCCTGGCAGGTGCCGGTGGCCGATTGTGCGGTGACGCTGGCCGACTACGCCGGCTTCGCAGGGGAGGCCATGGCCATGGGCGAGCGCACGCCGCTGGCCGCGCTGGATGGCCCGGCGAGTGGCCGCATGGCGGTGGCCGAGGCCATCACCAACCTGCTGGCCGCGCCTATAGAACTGAGCCGTGTCAAGCTCAGCGCCAACTGGATGGCGGCTTGCGGCGAGCCGGGTGAAGACGCAGCGCTCTTCGACACGGTCAAGGCCGTGGGCATGGACCTCTGCCCGGCGTTGGGCGTGGGCATCCCGGTGGGCAAGGACTCGTTGTCCATGCGCACCCGGTGGGATGGTCAACAGGTGACGGCACCCGTGTCGCTGATCGTCACCGCCTTCGCCAGCATCGCCGACGTGCGTGGCACGCTGACGCCGCAACTGCAGCCGGGTGACACGACGCTGATCCACATCGACCTGGGCAACGGCAAGAAGCGTTTGGGCGGCAGCATGCTGGCCCAGGTGCTGGGCCAGTTTGGCAACGAAGTGCCGGACCTGGACGACGCGTCGCAGCTCAAGACTCTGGTAACCGCCATCAACACCCTGCGTGGGCAGGGCCGCATCCTGGCGTACCACGACGTGTCCGACGGCGGCCTGTGGGCCACGGTCTGCGAGATGGCTTTTGCCGGCAAGCTGGGCGTGAGCCTGAACGTGGACATTCTGGTGACGGAAGGTGACGGCATCAGCGACAGCCGCGCCGAGTACGGCGACTCCAAGAACTGGGCCACGCAGGTCAGCGAGCGCCGCAACGAACTGACGCTGAAGGCGCTGTTTGCGGAAGAGCCGGGCGTCGTCATCCAGGTGCCGACGGCGCTGCGCAACGAAGTTATCGCCACGTTGCGGCAGCACGGCCTGAGCCGCCACGCCCACTTCATAGGCAAGCCCAACGAGCGTGCGGTGATGGAGGTCTGGCGCGACGCCAAGTGCCAGGCCAGCTTCGGCCTGCACACGCTGCACCAGCAGTGGGACGAGGTCAGCTGGCGCATCGCCCGCCAGCGCGACAACCCCATTTGTGCCGACGCCGAACACGCTGCAGCAGGCGCACCCGCCGACCCTGGCCTGCATGTGCAGCTGAGCTTCGACCCCAACGAAGACGTGGCCGCGCCCTTCGTCAACAAGACCCGGCCGAAGATGGCCATCCTGCGCGAGCAGGGTGTCAACTCGCATGTCGAGATGAGTTACGCGCTGGACCAGGCCGGCTTCGAGACCTTCGACGTGCACATGACCGACCTGCAGACCGGCCGCACGCGCTTGGACCAGTTCCAGGGGCTCGTCGCTTGCGGGGGCTTCAGCTACGGCGACACGCTGGGCGCGGGTGAGGGTTGGGCGCGCAGCATCCTGTTCAACCCCGCGCTGGCGGATCAGTTCGCGGCCTTCTTCAACCGCAGCGACACCTTTGGCCTGGGTGTGTGCAACGGCTGCCAGATGTTCGCAGCGCTTGCGGCCATCATCCCCGGCGCTGACGCCTGGCCCAAGTTCACGCGCAACAAGAGCGAGCAGTTCGAAGCCCGTCTGTCGCTGGTGGAAGTGCTGGACTCGCCCAGCCTCTTCTTCACCGACATGGCGGGCAGCCGGCTGCCCATAGCAGTCGCGCATGGTGAAGGTTATGCGGACTTTAGCCAGCGTGGCAACGCGGCCAAGGTTCACCAGGCGATGCGTTTCGTGGACCATGGCGGTGCCGCCACTGAAGCGTATCCTTTCAACCCCAACGGCAGCCCCGGCGGGTTGACTGCGGTGACCACGCCGGACGGCCGCTTCACCGCGCTGATGCCGCACCCGGAACGGGTCTTCCGCAACGTGCTGATGAGCTGGACCGACGGTGACCGCAGCGCAGCCAGCCCCTGGATGCGCATGTTCCGCAATGCGCGGCGCTGGGCCGCCTGAACGAAGGAGCAAGAAGCCATGAGCCAACAAGCCATTGCCTCGGTGGTGCAGCGCGCGGCCGCCATTGAAGCCCTGCTGGAAGAGCGCGGCTTGAAGGCCGGCGAAGCCATCGCGCAGGGCCTGCACAACGCCGAAGAGGTCTGGCTGCCCGAGCGTGGCGCCCGTGTCGTGGCCAAGGCCTGGGCAGACCCTGCCTTCAAGCAACGCCTGCTGGCCAACGGCAAGGCGGCGGTGGCGGAACTGGGCATCGACCTGCCCAAGCACCACCGCCACCTGGTGGTGCTGGAGAACACAGCCACGCTGCACAACGTCATCTGCTGCACGCTGTGCTCCTGCACCGCGTTCACGGTGATTGGCCTGCCGCCCGATTGGTACAAGGACCTGGAATACCGTGCACGCGTGGTGCGCGAATCCCGCACCGTGCTGCGCGAGATGGGCCTGGACCTGGCGGCGGACATGGAAGTCCGCGTCTGGGACACCACGGCCGACACCCGCTACATGGTGCTGCCGCTGCGTCCCGCTCACACCGCGGGCTGGAGCGAAGCGCAGCTGGCCGCCATCGTCAGCAAGGACGCCATGATCGGCGTCACCCGGCTGTGAAGGACTGACACCATGGACGGTTTGCACGACCTCGGTGGCAAGCAGGGTTTCGGCCCGGTGCGCCACAGCCCGGACGCCGCGGTGTTCCACGAAGACTGGGAAAAGCGCATCAACGCGCTGTACGGCCTGGCCGTGCGCCTGGGCATCTTCAACATGGACGAGTACCGCCACGCCATCGAACGCATGGAGCCGCGCCACTACATGAGCGCCGGATACTACGAGCGCACGCTGACCAGCCTGGCCACGTTGTGCGTGGAGAAGGGCGTGTTGACACGCGCCGATTTGGAGGCACGCGCCGGCGGCCTGTTCCCCTTGGCGCTGCCCATAGGACCCGGCCGCAGCAACGTGCCGGGCCGCGCGCGTTTCCAACCCGGCGACCGTGTGCGTGTCCGTGCCGACTTTGTACCGGGCCACGTGCGCATGCCGGGCTACATTCGCGGCCAAGTCGGCGTGGTGGTCAGCGAATCACCACGCTACCCGTTCCCGGACGCTCACGCGCATGGCGTGGAGGCTGAGGACGAGCCGACCTTTGATGTGCGCTTCAACAGCCGCGACCTCTGGCCCGATGCGTCAGACGACGCGCTGGTCCACGTGGGTGTGTTCCAGAGTTATCTGGAACCGGCCGGCTGAGCTAGGCCACGTTCAGCCGGGAGCGCAGTTCGGCCAGGATCTCGTAGCTGCGCACACGCGCGGCATGGCTGTGCATGGCGCCGGCCACAATCAACTCATCGGCCTGCGTCGCGTCCAGGATGCGGCCCAGCTGTTGCAACACACGGTCCGGCCCGCCGACGGCGCTGCACACCAGCATGCGTTCCACCGTCTGGCGTTCCTGTTCCGTCCACAGCGCGTCCATGCTGGCCACGGGCAGCGGCAGCGGGCCACGCCGGCCGCGCCGCATGCCCAGGAAACGTTGTTGGATGCTGGTGAAGTGGAAGGCGGCTTCTTCGTCCGTGGCTGCAGCCACCACGTTGACCGCCACCATGGCCTGCGGCTTGGGCCAACGCGCGCTGGGCTCGTAGGTGGCGCGGTAGACCTGCAGCGCCTGCAGCAGCGCGTCGGGCGCGAAGTGGCTGGCAAAGGCGTAGGGCAGGCCGAAGTGCGCGGCCAGCTGAGCGCCATAGAGGCTGCTGCCCAGGATCCAGATCGGTACTTCCGTGCCCATGCCGGGGATGGCACGCACCGCCTGGCCGGCCTGCCCGGGCCCCAGGTAGGCCTGCAGTTCCATCACGTCCTGCGGGAAGCTGTCTTTGTCCGCGTGCGCCAGCGTGCGGCGCAGCGCGCGCATGGTGGGCTGATCGGTGCCCGGCGCACGGCCCAGGCCCAGTTCGATGCGGCCGGGGTACATGGTGGCCAGGGTGCCGAATTGCTCGGCCACCACCAGCGGCGCGTGGTTGGGCAGCATGATGCCGCCGCTGCCGACTTTGATGGTCTTGGTGCCACCGGCCACATGGCCGATCAGCACGGCCGTGGCGCTGCAGGCCAAGCCTTCCATGTTGTGGTGTTCGGCCAGCCAGTAGCGCTTGTAGCCGGCAGCTTCGGCATGGCGGGCCAGGTCCACGGTGTTGGCGATGGCCTCCGCGGCCGTGCTGCCTTCGGAGATGGGAGCGAGGTCGAGTACGGACAGATCAATCATGCGTCCCATCTTGCCCGAGACTGCATGGCCTTGCTGCGCTTGCAGCTAGCGCGATACTCCGACCATGACTACCCTGACCGTGCGCCGCCTGCTGGCCGACCTGGACACCCCGCTGCCCCGCCATTGGGCCGGCGACGCCTTCCGCACCGCCTTCTTCAACGCGCTGAGCATGAGCTTCCCGTTGGGCGAGCAGTTGTTCATCGAGTCCGTGAAGAAGGGCCTGGCCGCCTTGCCGCCGGACCAGCAGGCGCGTTTTGCGGACGAGGTGCAGGGCTTCATCGGCCAGGAAGCTACGCACCGCCATGTGCACAGCCGCTTCAATGCCCACCTGGTGAAGCAGGGCCTGGTCAACAGCTGGGAAGCACGCATCGAATCGCGCCGTGGCGACGTGGAAAGCCTGGACGTGCGCAACTGGGTGGCTGTGACGGCCGCCACCGAACACCTGACTGCTGTCTTCGCCGAATTCATGCTGTCGCACCCGCAGGTGTTGACGGCCGCGCCGCAACGGCTGCAGGACCTGTGGATGTGGCACAGCGCGGAAGAGTCCGAACACCGCAGCACGGCCTTTGATCTCTACAACGCGCTGGGCGGGGCGCACGAATGGCGGGCCGGCATCTTCCGCATGGTGTTGCGGCTGTTCCTGGTCGACCTGGCGCGGCAGACGCTGCGCAACCTGTGGGACGACGGCAGCTGGTGGTGGCCGTCCACCTGGCGCGGCGCTTGGTTGATGCTCTACGGCCGCGACGGCTTCCTGCGCTTCAGCCGCAAGCCCTGGCGCCTGTACCTGCGCGAAGACTTCCACCCCTCGCAAGGTGACGGCGCGATGGCGGACGCGTGGCTGGCCACCAACGCCACCCGCGTGCCACCGGTGCGCGTGACAGACATGAGCGCCGCGCTCCCGCGCGCCGGGGCATGAACCCCGCGCTGCGCCGCGCCCAGGCCTTTGCAGCGCGCTTCGGCCTGCGCCTGCCGGTGCTGATGGCGCCCATGGCCGGTGTGCCGTCTGTGCCCTTGGCCACAGCGGTGGCCGATGCCGGCGGCATGGCCGCGATGGGCGCCTTGCTGATGGATCCGCCAGCCATCGCCGACTGGGTGGCACGCTACCGTGCCACCACGGCCGGGCCGCTGCAGTTGAACCTGTGGGTGCCTGACCCGCCACCGCTGCGCGATGCCGCACATGAAGCAAGCTTGCGCGACTTCCTGGGCGGCTTTGGCCCTGCCGTGCCGGTCACAGCCGGTGATGCGCGCCCGCCGGATTTTGCGGCCCAGTGTGATGCGCTGCTGGCCGCGCGGCCCGCAGCGGTGTCGTCCATCATGGGTCTCTACCCGCCTGAGTTTGTGTTGCACCTGAAGGCGGCTGGCATCGCCTGGTTCGCCAACGTCACCACCGTGGCCGAGGCGCGCCTGGCCGAAGCGGCCGGTGCGGACGT
>JANOAM010000657.1:0-2041 GCA_031411215.1 Betaproteobacteria bacterium | reverse complement strand
TCGACGATCTGCCGGCCGATGTCCACCAGGTGCCCGTACTGCACGCCGCTGGGGCAGGTGCTTTCGCAATTGCGGCAGGTCAGGCAGCGGTCCAGGTGCTGCTGCGTGCTGCGCGTGACGGGCGCGCCTTCCAGCACCTGCTTCATCAGGTAGATGCGGCCCCGTGGGCCGTCCAGCTCATCGCCCAGCAGTTGGTAGGTGGGGCAGGTGGCGGTGCAGAAGCCACAGTGCACACACTTGCGCAGGATGGCTTCGGCTTCTTCGCCCTGGCGGGTGCCCTTGAATTCGGGTGCTAGGTTGGTCTGCATCAGGCGAGGAGGTAACTCAGCACCCAGTAGTGCTCGAATTCGATCCACTCCGGGCTTCGCGCACGCGGGCCAAGAGCGGCGAAGGCTTGTTCGCGCGTCGGGAAGTTCTTCAGCACCTCGTGTGTGCTGCCGTCGTCCAGCGGCCGGTTCTGGTAGGTGTTGCCTTCTTCATCGCGGCGCGACAGCGGCGTGCTGCTGCTCGACACATAACGGTTGTCCAGCATGATCACACGGGCGCCTGGCTCCAGCCGCGCATGCAGCATGTCCAGCCAGCCCGGCAGCCGCGACAGCAGCACATGGCTCCACCAGCAGCCGGCAAAGGCACCACTGAAGGTCTGGCCTGCGATCTGTTCGAAGCTGTAGGCGTCCACTTCCGCGAACCGCACGCAAGCCGGCAAGACCTTGCTGCGCGCCACGGCCATGGTCTCGGGGTTCAGGTCGGTGGCCAGCCAGGCCTTGGCGTCGCGTGCGCCGTGCAGCGTCCACCAGCCGGTGCCCGCGGCCACTTCCAGCACACGGCGGCCGGCAAAGACGGGCGGCAGCCAGGCTTCCATCGCACGCAGGTCGGTCTGGCGTTCGGGTTTGAAGTAGATGCGCTCGTAAGTTGCGGCACGCTGGGCGTAGTAGGCGCTCATGGACTCGGTGATGTCGGTCATGTCTAGAGTCCCGGGATCAGGCGGCCAGGATTGAAGATCATGGCCGGGTCAAAGGCCCGCTTCAGTTCACGGTGGATGCGGTCCAGTGGGGCCTTCAGCGGCGCAAAGGCGCCGCCTTGTTTTTCGCGCGCCCTGAACAGCACCGCGTGGCCGCCCACGGCCGCAGCCACGTCGCGCAGCGTGGCGGCCGGCGCGCTGGTGCAGATCCAGCGCTGCGCGCCGCCCCATTCCAGCAGCTGTTCACCACTCAGCTTCAAGGGCCCTGCCGTGGCTGGCACCGACAGGCGCCACAAGCCCGCGCCACCTTCCACGGCCTTGGCCGCGCCCATGAAAAACTCGTCGCTGTGGTCCCGCAGGCCTCGCCAGAAGGGGTCGGCCGACACCGGTGCGATGACCTCACCGCCCATCTTGTCCTGCGCTGCTTTCACGGCTGCCACGGCGCCGGACAAACGCAGCACCAGCATGCCGTCCCACCAGGCGCTGGCGTTCAGTGGCAGCGGCTGGCCGCCCCATTCGTTGAGTTTTTTGATGGCGGTGCCGGCGTCCATCTCCAGCCGCACGGTGACGCTGGCTGGTGGCACGGGCAGCACCTTGAGCGACACCTCGCAGATCACGCCCAGCACACCCATGCTGCCGGCCAGCGCCCGGCTCACGTCGTAGCCGGCCACGTTCTTCATCACCTGGCCGCCGAAGCTCAGCAACTCACCACGGCCGTTGAGCAGCGTGGCGCCCAGCACGTAGTCGCGCACACCGCCCACGGCCGCACGCGCCGGGCCCGCAAGCCCGGAGGCCACCATGCCGCCCACGGTTCCACCCGGCGTTCCCGGGGCTGCGAAGCGCGGCGGTTCGAAGGGCAGGCACTGGCCTTTCTCGGCCAAGGCTGCTTCCAGTTCAGCCAGCGGCGTTCCGGCGCGCACGGTCACCACCAATTCGCTGGGTTCGTAGCTGCTGATGCCGGTGAGTGGCCGCATGTCCAGCAGATCGCCAATAGGTTCACCGCCGTAAAAGGCTTTCGTGCCGCCGCCGCGAATTTCCAGCAACGTGCGGCTGGCGGTGGCCTGGCGGACCTGGTCCTGA
>JANOAM010000656.1:0-2891 GCA_031411215.1 Betaproteobacteria bacterium | reverse complement strand
GCATCCAACACCTACGACCGCGCGCCCAGCGACGGCAGCGCCGCGCAGCAGCTGACGCCCAACCAGGTGGTGGGCACGGCCTACAGCTATGTCAATGCCAGCTCACAGCTCATCACCCTGGCCAGCAGTGCCGAATACCGGGCGGCCGACGCGCGGGTGTCCGGCGGTGTGCTGGAAACCGCGGGCACCGCCGCCAGCGGCTTCCTGGCGCAGCGCATCAATGCAGCGTCCAGCGGCACGGGCAGCCTGGCGCTGGCCGATGGCAGCACGGCCTACTGGGGCCAGTGGCTGTCCACGCCCACGGCGAGTGCCGCGCTGACGCTGTCGGGCAACCGCATCGTGGCGCCCGTGCTGGGCCGTGTGGACTATGTGGTGGGTGACGCACCGCGCACCATGCCCACCAGCGGCACGGCGGTGTTCACTCCGGCCGGCGGGCCGAGCCTGACAGGGGTCAACGGCACCATTGCCGTCAACTTCGTGACGCGCGATGTCACGCTGCAGAACCTGGGCTTCCAGATCGGAAACTTGACCTTCAGCGGTCTCACGGGATCGGCCAACTACTTGCCGGTTTCCAACTTGGCCGCTGTGGGCTCAGGCGGATTCAACGGCAACTACACCGGCGGCCAGTGCGCAGGCTGCACGGCCTTCAACCCGCAGTCCAGCGTGTTCATTGGCAACTTCCTGGGCCGCGATGCCAATGGCCTGGCATTCACGACCTTCCTGGCCACCGGCGGCGGCGGCACCGCAGGCGGTACGCACCTGTTCACGCGGCCCTGAACAGGCTCACCTGAAGGCGGCGGCCAGTGACCGGGCCAAGTCGGCCTTCAGGTCGGCCACCGATTCAAGGCCCACTGAAAAGCGCACCAGGTGGCCACGCAGGCCGTGGCCCGCTTCGCGCATGCCGGCCAGGTCGTAGGGCACCACCAGACTGACGGGGCCGGCCCAGGAATAGCCGATGCGGAAGTGCTTCAGGCCATCCACAAAGGCGTGCACCTGGGCCTGCGTGAAGCGGTCGTCCAGCATCACCGAGAACAGGCCCGCGGCACGCGTGCAATGCGCCGCCCAGTGGACATGGCCCGGCGCGCCTTCGATGGCCGGGTGCAGCACCTGCGTCACCTCGGCCTGCTCGCCCAGGAAGCGCGCCAGCTCACGGCCGGCGGCGTCCTGCGCGGCATAGCGCACCTCCAGCGTGGGCAGGCCACGCAGCACCAGTTCGGCGTCATTGCCAGCCACGCCGAAGCCCAGGCGCATGTGGGTCAGCTTGATCTTCTCGTGCAGGGCCTGGTCGCGGGTGACGACCGAGCCCATCAACACGTCACCACCGCCGCTGGGGTACTTGGTGAGCGCCTGCATGACGATGTCGATTCCATGGTCAAAGCCGCGCAGTGCAATGCCCGCGCCCCAGGTGTTGTCCAGGGCCGTCAGCACGCCGCGGGCCTTGGCCACGCGGATCAGGCCTGTGAGGTCCGGAAACTCCATGGTCACCGAGCCCGGTGCTTCCAGCCAGATCAGCCTGGTCTGCGGGCCGATCATCGCGGCCAGCGCGTCCGCGTTCATCGGGTCGTACAGGCGGTGTGTGATGCCCCAACGCGTCAGTTCATGGCGCGCCAGTTCACGGCTGGGACCGTAGACATTGGCGGGCAGCAGCAACTCGTCACCTGGCGACAACAGCGCCAGGTCCACCACCGACACCGCCGCCAGCCCGCTGGGCACCAGCACGCACTGCAGGCCGCCTTCCAGCGTGGCAATACGCTCTTCCAGGTGGAAGGTGGTGGGTGTGCCATGCAGGCCGTAGGTGTAGCCGTCACGGCGGCGCCAGTCACGCTTGTGCACGGCAGCCACGTTGGGAAAGATGATTGTGCTGGCCTTGTAGACGCCCAGCGTGGGCGCTTCAAAACCGGCGGGCGGCTGGTAGGGGTGGTGGATGAGGTCGGTAATGAGGTCGGTAGTGAGGAGGTCGCGGCTCATGGCATCTTTCAGATGGGCTGGGCAATCAGGTCATGGCCGTCGGCGGCGACGATGCGGGCACGTGTGAATTCACCCACCTTCAGCGTCTTGGAGGCCTTCTCCGGCGGCAGCAGCTTCACCACGCCGTCAATCTCCGGCGCGTCGGCGTAGCTGCGGCCCACGGCGCCCTTGCGGCCGAGGGCCGTGGACTGGTCGATCAGCACCTGCATGGTGGCGCCGACGCGGCGTTGCAGCTTTGCTATGGAGACTTCCTCGGCCACGGCCATGAAGCGGGCCTGGCGCTCGTCCCGCACTTCTTTGGGCAGCATGCCGGGAATGTCGTTGGCCACCGCACCTGTGACGGGTGAATAGGCGAAACAGCCGGCACGGTCGATCTGCGCTTCGCGCAGGAAGTCCAGCAGGTGCTGGAACTCTTCTTCGGTCTCGCCCGGGAAACCCGCAATGAAGGTGGAACGCACGACGATCTGCGGGCAGATCTCGCGCCACTTGGCCAGGCGTTCCAGGTTGCGTTCGCCGCTGGCCGGGCGCTTCATGCGCTTCAGCACGTCCGGATGCGAGTGCTGGAACGGCACGTCCAGGTAAGGCAGCACCTTGCCTTCGGCCATCAGCGGCAGGATGTCGTCGACGTGTGGGTAGGGGTAGACGTAGTGCAGCCGCACCCAGGCACCATAGGGCGCGGCCAGGTCGCCCAGGCGCTGGCACAGGTCCAGCATGCGGGTCTTGACGGGCTGGCCGTCGAAGAAGCCGGTGCGGTACTTGATGTCCACGCCGTAGGCGCTGGTGTCCTGGCTGATGACCAGCAGTTCCTTCACGCCACTTTCGAACAACGCCCGCGCGTCGGTCAGCACATCACCCACCGGCCGCGACACCAGGTCGCCACGCATGCTGGGGATGATGCAGAAGGTGCAGCGGTGGTTGCAGCC
>JANOAM010000655.1:0-4592 GCA_031411215.1 Betaproteobacteria bacterium | reverse complement strand
CTGGACTCGGTGTCGTTGAAGAAGCTGGTGGACGACCAACTGGCCAAGGGTGTCTCGGTGGACGAGGCGCCGATCAAGCGCGCCATCTCCAGCGTGCCGGTGGTCAAGCCCATCAAGATCACGGCGCCCAATTCGGTGTTTGCACTCGGCAACGCGTTCACCAAGTGAGCGGGTTGACGAACGACAGTGACCGGAATGCCTTCAACAAGTAATCGCACGGCTGCACCATGACCCCGCACTTCCCCATCTACATGGACTACGGCGCCACCACGCCGTGTGACCCGCGCGTCGTCGACGCCATGATCCCCTGGTTGCGCGAACACTTCGGCAACCCCGCCAGCCGCAGCCACGCCTGGGGCTGGGAAGCCGAGGAAGTGGTTGAGAAGTCGCGTGGCCAAGTCGCCGCGCTGGTCAATGCCGACCCGCGCGAGATCGTCTGGACCAGCGGCGCCACCGAGTCCATCAACCTCGCCATCAAGGGCGCGGCGCACTTCTATTCAAGCCGCGGCAAGCATCTCATCACGCTGAAGACCGAGCACAAGGCAACGCTGGACACCATGCGCGAACTGGAGCGCCAGGGTTTCGAGGTCACCTACCTCGACGTGCAGGAAGACGGTCTGCTGGACCTGGACAAGTTCAAGGACGCGCTGCGCAAGGACACCATCGTGGTGTCGGTGCTGCTGGTCAACAACGAGATCGGCGTCATCCAGGACATCGTCACCATCGGCAAGCTGTGCCGCGAGCGCGGCATCATCTTCCACGTCGACGCGGCACAGGCCACCGGCAAGGTCACCATCGATCTCACCACGCTGCCCGTGGACCTGATGAGCCTTGCCAGCCACAAGACCTACGGCCCCAAGGGCATAGGCGCGCTGTACGTGCGCCGCAAGCCACGTGTGCGCATCGAAGCGCAGATGCACGGCGGCGGCCATGAACGTGGCATGCGCAGCGGCACGTTGCCCACGCACCAGTGCGTGGGCATGGGCACGGCCTTCGCCATCGCGCAGGCGGACATGGGCACCGAGATCGAACGCATCCGCATGTTGCAGAAGCGCCTGCTCGACGGCATCGGCACGATCGAACAGGTCTTCATCAATGGCGACCTGGAGCGGCGTGTGCCGCACAACGTCAACGCCAGCTTCAACTTCGTGGAAGGCGAGAGCCTGATCATGGGCGTCAAGGGCCTGGCAGTGTCTTCGGGAAGTGCCTGCACCAGCGCCAGCCTGAACCCAGCTATGTGCTGCGGGCTCTCGGCCGCAGCGACGAACTCGCGCACAGCAGCCTGCGCATGACCATCGGTCGCTTCACCACGGCCGAAGAGATCGACTACGCAGTCAGCACGCTGCAAGACCGCGTGGCCAAGCTGCGCGAGCTGTCCCCTTTGTGGGAAATGTTCAAGGACGGTGTCGACATCAGCACCATCCAGTGGTCTGCCCACTGAGCAGACACGCATCCAACGGAGAACTGTCATGGCATATAGCGAAAAGGTTGTCGAACACTACGAAAACCCCCGCAACGTCGGCTCGTTCGACAAGGGCGATGAAGATGTGGGCACCGGCATGGTCGGTGCACCCGCCTGCGGTGACGTGATGAAGCTGCAGATCAAGGTCAACCCGGAAACGGGCCTGATCGAGGACGCACGCTTCAAGACCTATGGCTGCGGGTCAGCCATTGCCAGCAGTTCGCTGGTGACCGAATGGGTCAAGGGCAAGAGCCTGGACGAGGCGATGACGATCAAGAACACGCAGATCGCCGAAGAACTGGCGCTGCCGCCGGTGAAGATCCACTGCAGCATCCTGGCTGAAGACGCCATCAAGGCTGCGGTGCTGGACTACAAGACCAAACACGGCACGGCCACCGCATCACACTGAATTCACCATGTCCGTCACCCTGACCGAAGCCGCAGCGCGGCACGTCACGCGTTACCTGGGCCGCCGCGGCAAGGGCGTGGGCGTGCGCCTGGGCGTGAAGACCACCGGCTGTTCGGGCCTGGCCTACAAGCTGGAATACGCGGACGATGTGGCGCCTGAAGACATCGTCTTTGAGGACCACGGTGTGAAGGTGCTGGTGGACCCGAAGAGCTTGCCCTACATCGACGGCACCGAACTGGACTTTGTGCGCGAAGGGCTCAACGAAGGGTTCAAGTTCCACAACCCGCGCGAGAAAGACCGCTGCGGTTGCGGAGAGTCCTTTCGGGTCTGAGCGAGCCCCTCGCTCAACAAGGCGCGGCTGTTGGGCCGCGCTCTTCTTTCAACACCCCGCTCTTCCACGCCATGCCCGCCGCCATCACCATCCGCCCCGAACGAGCCGACCAGCCCGAGGTGGTGGCCTTGCTTGCTGACCTGGACCGCTACCTGGCCTCGCTGTACCCACCCGAGGCCAACTACATCATGGACGTGCGCGAACTGCTCGCGCCGGATGTCGTGTTCCTGGTGGCGCGTGCCGGCACGCAGGCCGTGGGCACGGGTGCGGCGCGTGTGGTGGGCGGCGAGCCCGCAACAGATGGCCAGGCCTACGGCGAAATCAAGCGCATGTACGTGGACCCGGCCTACCGTGGCGAACGCTTGGGCGGGCAGTTGCTGGCCGCGGCTGAAGAGCAGTTGCGCGCCCGCGGCGTGCACTTGGCCACGCTGGAAACCGGGCACAGTCAGCACGAAGCCGTCCGGCTGTACGAACGTGCCGGGTACACCAAGCGTGGACCCTTCGGCCCTTACCCCGACAACGGCCTGTCGGTCTTCTACGAGAAGGCGCTGTGAAGCTCAGCGACGACGACTTCGCCCTGTTCGGTCTGCCGCAGCGCCACGCGCTGGACCGGACGGAACTGGACGCACGGCGGCGCGACCTGCAAGCCCGGGTGCACCCGGACCGCTTTGCCTCCGAAGGTCCCGCTGCGCAGCGCATCGCCCTGCAGTGGGCCGTGCGCGTGAACGAGGCCTACCAGCGCCTGAAGGACCCGCTCAGCCGAGCCGCCTACCTGTGCGAACTGCGCGGCGTGCCCATCGCGGCCGAGAGCAACACCGCCATGCCCAGCGCTTTCCTGATGCAGCAGATGGCGTGGCGTGAATCGCTGGATGACGCACAGGGCGAGCAGGTCGTGCAGGCGCTGGACGACAGCGTTGCCGCCGAAGAACGCACGCTGCTGGCTGCACTGACCCGGCAGCTCGATGAACAAGGCGACACCGCCGCCGCGGCCGCGCAAGTGCGCGCACTGATGTTCGTGGCCCGCTTCCGCCAGGACATCGGCCGCCGCCTGGAACAACTCGACGCCCACTGAAAATCACAACATGGCGCTGCTGCAAATCTCCGAACCCGGTCAGGCCCTCGACCCGCACCAGCGGCGTGTCGCGGTGGGCATCGACCTGGGCACCACGCATTCGCTGGTAGCAGCCGTACGCCATGGCGTGGCCGACTGCCTGCCCGACAGCCAGGGTCGCGTCATCCTGCCCAGCGCCGTGCGCTACCTGGAAGGCGGCCGCCGCGCGATTGGGTTTGATGCGCTGGCCGCGCAGGCCGACGACCCGGAAAACACGGTCGTCTCCGTCAAGCGTTTCATGGGCCGCAAGCTGGCCGACATCCACGGCACCGCCAAGCTGCCCTACCGCTTTGTCGACCAGCCCGGCATGGTGGCCCTGGCCACCCGCGAAGGCGACAAGTCGCCGGTGGAGGTGAGCGCCGAGATCCTGGCCAGCCTGCGCCAGCGCGCTGAAGACACCTTCGACACCGACGAGTTGTTCGGCGCCGTCATCACCGTGCCCGCCTACTTTGACGACGCCCAGCGCCAGGCCACCAAGGACGCGGCGCAACTGGCTGGCCTGAATGTCCTGCGCCTGATCAGCGAGCCCACCGCCGCTGCCGTGGCCTACGGCCTGGACAACGGCAGCGAAGGCCTCTACGCCGTCTACGACCTGGGCGGCGGCACCTTCGACATCAGCTTGCTGCGCTTGACGCGTGGCGTGTTCGAGGTGGTGGCCACCGGCGGCGATGCGGCACTGGGCGGTGACGACATCGACCAGGCCCTGGCCGACTGGGCGCTGGCCCAGGGCGGCGTGACCGCCACGTCGGCCCACGACAAACGTGCCGCGCTGGTGGCTGCGCGTGCGGCCAAGGAAGCGTTGAGCAACGCCGACACGGCGGCTTGGCAAGCCGCCATTGAAGGCCAAGACCGCAGCGTCCATGTGACGCGTGCGCATCTGGAAGCTCTGGCCCAGCCGCTGGTCGCCAAGACCCTGTCCGCCGTGCGCAAGGTGCTGCGCGACGCCAAGGTGTCGCGTGACGAGGTGCAGGGCGTGGTGATGGTCGGCGGCAGCACACGCATGCCGCTGGTGCGCACGGCGGTGAGCGAACTCTTTGGCAAGCCCGTGTTGACCAACGTGAACCCGGACGAGGTGGTGGCCATTGGCGCCGCCATCCAGGCCAACGCGCTGGCCGGCAACGCGCAGGACGGTGAACTGCTGCTGCTGGACGTCATCGCGCTGAGCCTGGGGCTCGAGACGATGGGGGGCCTGGTCGAACGGGTGATCGAGCGCAACACGACGATCCCGGTGGCCAAGGCGCAGGAGTTCACCACCTTCAAGGACGGCCAGACCGCGATG
>JANOAM010000654.1:0-14363 GCA_031411215.1 Betaproteobacteria bacterium | reverse complement strand
GCCGCCGGTGGTCCCAGGGCAAGCCAGCGGCGCAGCGGGCCGGCCCAGCGTCATCCAATTGGTGTTTCGCGAAAAGGGCGCGCTCTACGCCGCCTACATTCCGCTGCTGACCGATGGCGGCCTGTTCGTGCCCACCACCCGCGAATACCGGCTGGGCGAAGACATCTACCTGCTGCTGTCGCTGCCGGAGGATCCGCAGCGCTTTCCGGTGGCTGGCAAGGTCGCCTGGATCACACCGGCCAATGCCTCGGGTGGCCGTACGCAGGGTGTGGGCGTTCGTTTCCCTAACGACGAAAAGTCGCGCCAGCTGAAGCTCAAGATCGAAGAGATCCTGGGCACCAGCATCTCTTCGGCCAAGCCGACGCAGACCATTTGAGGCCTGCACGCGCCGCGCACGCAACGCCGCCGCGCAGGACCAGCGCATGTTCGTCGATTCCCACTGCCACCTGAGCGACCCTTCGCTGCTCGGCCGCATCGCTGAAGTCCGCGAAGCCATGGCCCAGCACCGCGTGGACCGTGCGCTGTGCATCTGCACCACGCTCGAAGAGTTCGACACCGTGCACACGCTGGCGCTGGCGCACGACAATTTCTGGTGCACGGTGGGTGTGCACCCCGACAACGAGGGTGTGCAGGAGCCCACGCTGGACGACCTGCTGACCCGTGCCGCCTTGCCGCGTGTGGTGGCCATCGGCGAAACGGGCCTGGATTACTACCGGCTGAATGGCCGCAGCGTGGCCGACATGGCCTGGCAGCGTGAACGTTTTGCCCACCACATCCAGGCCGCACGCCAGACCGGTCTGCCGCTGGTGGTGCACACCCGCAGCGCCAGCGAAGACACGCTTGCCGTGCTGCGCAGTGAAGGACAGGGGCAGGTGAAGGGCGTCTTCCACTGCTTCACCGAAACGCGCCAGGTCGCGTCGGCCGCGCTGGACCTGGGCTTTGACATTTCCTTCTCAGGCATCCTGACTTTCAAGAACGCCGAAGAGTTGCGGGAGGTGGCGCGCATGGTGCCGCTGGAACGCTGCCTGATCGAAACCGACAGCCCCTACCTGGCACCCATGCCGCACCGGGGCAAGCCCAACCAGCCAGCCTGGGTGGCGCATGTGTGCGCCAAGCTGGCGGAGCTCAAGGGCCTGCCGCTGGAGCAGGTGGCAGCAGCCACCACCGCCAACTTCGAGCGCCTGTTCGCACGCACGCTGTCATGAGAATTCACTTCAGGTTTGTCATCTATCTGCTTGCAGCAGCTTGTTTTTGTGTTCAAGCAGCCACACCGGAAGTTGAATTCTTCCGGGCCGTCAACGTCGACGACGACCGCACCGTGCGTCGGCTGCTGGCCAGTGGCCTGGACCCGAATCTGACCAACCCACAGGGTCAGCCTGGGCTTGTGCTGGCCATGAAGGACGATTCACCCAAGGTGGCCGAGGCGCTGCTGGCGCATCCGGCGATCCGGGTTGACGCGACGTCGTCGGCCGACGAAACGGCCTTGATGATGGCCGCGATGCACGGCCGGCTGGACTGGGTGCAGCGGCTGGCAGCCCGCGGCGCTGCCTTGAGCCGGCCGGGTTGGTCCCCCTTGCACTACGCCTGCAGCGGCCCCGACGGCCTGGACGTGGCGAGGTTCCTGTTGGACAGAAGGGCGGACATCGACGCCCGGTCGCCCAACGGCACCACACCCTTGATGATGGCCGCGCGCTACGGCAGCTACGACGCAGTGGAGCTGCTGCTGCAGCGCGGTGCCAACGCCAAGCTGCGCAACGACCGCGATCTGAATGCGGCCGACTTTGCCCGGCTGGGTGGCCGCGAACCCCTGGCTGCGCGTCTGGCCAAATTGGCTGCTCCCTGACACGACACGGGGCTTTGCCTGACGCTTCGTGTCAGAAGTCATCCGACAAGCGCTTTGGCGCGCCGCCGTCTTTGGTTTGCAAAGAGCCGCGCGTAGAGTGTGTCCAGGGCTGATTCTCCAGCTCAAGGAGCGTCACGATGTCTCAACCCGCTACCGTTCGGAACCCGTTCATGCTGATGCTGAACCCGGAGGTCGTGCTGGCCGCCGTGGAGAAGTCTGAACGGCTGAGCCAGCTCAACCGCCATCTGTGCCGCCCGCTGGACCGCACAGCGCCTGCTGGCACCAAGGCAGTGGCCGAGGTGGAAGATGACAACGACAGCGATGTGTCGGACACGGTCGAAGACTGAGTCTTCGCGAGGGCTGAGGCCAGGCAAGGGACCGCGCGGCCCTTTTTCTTCGCTTCATTGATAGTGTACGATGTATATTATGTTAACTTAAAACGTTCAACAAGTCGGGAGTACTCCCGCTTTTCCGCCTCAAGTTCTTCAACAGTCGCTCAAGCCCCCTTCCGTTCAGCCGAAACCAAATGCAACGGCGCCGGGCCAGGCACCCGCCTGCCCGCAGGTGCCAGCCCCGAGTCCGAACTGAAGGAGAACTTGCAGATGATGTCGATTCCGCGCTGGACACGGATCAGTGGGTGGCTCAAGACCGTCACCTTGGTGTTTGCAACCTGCGGCTCCTTGGGAGTGCACGCTCAGAGCACCGCCAGTTCCTCCAAGCTGTCTCCGGAACTGCTGGCGCTGTCCGGCAACAGCAGTGTGTCGGCGCCCTGGTTCCGCGCGCTCACCGGCCAGCCGCACGTGAAGGTGCTCGTGCTGGCTGAGAGCGCGGACCCCGGGCTGCAGGATCTGCGGCGCGATGTGGTGGCACGGGGCGGCTCGGTTCACTACAACTACCTGTCAGTGCGTGCGATCTCGGCCATGGTGCCGGTCAGCAGCCTGGCGACGCTGGCGGCGCGTGCCGACGTGCGCAAGATCGTGCCCAACCGCAGCACGGCACGCCAGGGTGGCCTGCTGGAGGCCACCGTGGGCAGTGGCCCGGCGCTGCGCAACCTGGCCCCCACGGCCACGTCGCTGAACGGGCGCGGCATCGGTATCGCCGTGCTCGACTCCGGCATCGACGCGTTCCACCGCGGCATGCGCAACCCCGACGGCACAAGCCGCGTGCGCGACCGGGTCGACTTCGTGGCCGTCAGCAACAGCCTGCCCGACCAGGGCTGGCGCAAGGGCATCGACCTGTCGGAATTGCTGCGACCCATCCTGACGGGCGTCGGCGCGCTGGCCGCGCCCGTGCTGAACCCCGTGCTGTCGATCGCCGGCTTGCAGACCGGCCTCAGCCCGACCGGTGAAACCAGCCCGACCACGCTGGACCCCTACGGACACGGCACGCACGTCGCCAGCATCGCTGCTGGCAGCTTCGACGGCTATGTCCAGGGGCCGGAAAACACCGGCGTGGCCTCGGGCGCGGACCTCTACGACGTGCGTGTGATGAACGAGCGCGGTGTCGGCAACATGGCTGACTTGCTGGCGGGCATCGACTGGGCGATCCAGCGCTCACGCCAAAGCAACCTGCGCGTGCTGAACCTGAGCCTGGGCGCCGACTCCAGCGAGTCCTTTGTCGTCGATCCGCTGGCACGCGCGGCGCGCAGTGCGTCAGCGGCCGGCCTGGTGGTCGTGACCTCGGCCGGCAACTACGGTCGTGATGCCGCTGGCCGCAAGGTCTACGGCAGCATCACCAGCCCGGGCCACGACCCCTCCGTCATCACCGTCGGCGCAGCCAACCCCTTCGGTACCGCGCTGCGCGCTGACGACCGGGTGACGGGATTCAGCAGCCGCGGCCCGACACGCGGCGCCACCACCTACGGCAACGGCCACAGCTGGACCGACAACCTCATCAAACCCGACCTGGTGGCGCCCGGCAACCGGCTGGTCGGTGCCATGTCCACGGGCCTGGCTGGCGGCGCGTCCAGCTGGAACTACCTGGCGCGCAACTACCCGGAGCTGACTCAGGTGCCGGGCGCGTCGCAACTGCCGCGGCAGACGCTGATGCAGCTGAGCGGTACCTCGGTCGCTGCGCCCGCGGTGGCCGGTGCAGCCGCTGTCTTGCTGCAGGCCAACCCGGGTCTGACGCCGGCGCTGGTCAAGGCCATCCTGCAATACACGGCCGAGCCGCTGCCGGATGCCGGTTTGCTCGAACAGGGTACCGGCCAGCTCAACCTGGAAGGCGCCGTGCGCCTGGCGCAGGCGCTGCGCAGCGACATCGGCACCGCGCTGGCCGCCGGCACGCTGAAGGCCGGCGACAACCTGCTGGCCGCCGGCCGCACCCTGCCCGCGCCGCGCACGGTGCTGGGCGGCCGTGCCTTCGAATGGAGCGGCATGGCCTTCGCGGGCGGCAACCACCTGGTGGGCGGCGAGGCGCTGTTCCAGCGCTGGCAGCCGCTGTACGAACCCGGCCTGAACTGGGTGCGCCAGATGACCCTGCGCACCCGGGTGACCACACGCACGGTACCCATCCTGCTAAGGCCTTCGGCCAGCACGGTCTACACCATCGTGGAAGAGACCGCCGCGCCGCAAACACTGTTGACCGCAGGCGTGCGCATGCTGGACTCGGTAGCCCAACGCGGCGGCGGCCAGCAGGCGCTGGTGACGCCCGTGACGACTCTGGCCGCACGCGCCCGTGCCGGCCAGGGGGTGGCGCTGGCCAACGGGCTGCACTGGGCCAGCGGCGGTGCCCTGAACGTCGACGGCCATGTGCTGAGCCAGGGTTTCATCCTGACCGAAGGCTTCATCCTCACGGAAGGCTTCATCCTCACCGAGGGTTTCATCCTGACCGAAGGCTTCATCCTGACGGAGGGTTTCATCCTCACCGAAGGCTTCATCCTGACGGAAGGATTCATCCTCACGGAAGGCTTCATCCTGACCGAAGGATTCATTCTCACCGAGTCGCTGGACCCGGCCAACCAGTTCGACCGCGCCTACCGCGGCGAGTGAGCGTCGCAGCCCCGCGGGCCCGGCTGCTCAAGTCGGGCCCGTGGCCGCCGATGTCACCGCATGCGCCGTTTCCGCCAAACCTACCTGTACGACTATTCCGCGACGGCAGCGCGCGCGTGGTTCCTGCTTGTGTCGCTGGGCGCGGCAAGTCTGCTCTGGGCCTTGTTCGAAGCCACGCGGCAGCCACCCGCGGGCCTCCTGCCCGTCGCTTTGGGCCTGGGCCTGGTCACGGTGGCCGCCTGGTCCCCGGTCCAGATCCCGCGCACCAGCCACGCCATCGGCGTGACCGACATCTTCCTCTTCACGTTGCTGGCCACGGCGGGGCCTTTTGCGGCTGTGCTGGCTGCGGCCTTGGATGGCGCCATCGGTGCCTACCGCGTCAAGAGCCGCTTGACGGGTCAGCTCAGCACCCCGTCCGCTGGTGCACTGGCGATGTTGGTGGCGGGCCATGCGCAAAGCCTGGGTGCCGATGCGCTGGTGGCCCAAGGCCTGTCGGTCACCGTGGCTGCCTTTGTCACCTTGTGCGCCGTGTCCCCGCTGTACTTCGTGTTCTCCACCCTGCCCCTGGCGATGGTGCTGAGCCTGAAACGTGCACAGCCCGTGGACCTGGGCGCCTGGTGGCGCAACTACAGCTGGGTGGCGGCCATCTACCTGGTGTCCTCGCTGCTGGCAGCCTTGGTTCACGTCAACGAAAAGCACCTGGGTCCCAGCGTGCTGGTGGTGGGTGCCGCCGTCTGCCTGGGCGTGGTCGCCCTGCTGCGGCAGACCTTCAACCGCCAGGAGCGCGAACGGGTGGTGCAGGAAACGCGCATCGCCGAGGCCGAACACGAGTCGCACCTGAACCAGCAGCGCTTCACCGCGGCTTTCAGCAACGCGGCCGTGGGCATGGCGCTGGTGGGGCCGGAAGGCCGCCTGCTGCAGGTGAACCGCGCGCTGTGCCAGTTGCTGGGGCGCGAAGACCATGAACTGGTCGGCCAGCCCTTCAGCCCGCTGCTGCATGCGGGTGATGCCGAGTTGTTCGACCGCCAGACGGCCGAAGTGCAGCGCAGCCGGGACCGGTCCTTCAGCATCGAGCTGCGCTGCGTCAACGCGCAGGGCGAAGACATCTGGGCGGCGCTGCACTGCAGCCACTTCGACGACCCGGGTGATGCCGGCACCTGCCTGATCTACCAACTGCACGACATCAGTTCGCGGCGCCTGGCCGAAAGCCGCCTGCTGCACATCGCCTTCCACGACGGGCTCACCGACCTGGCCAACCGGCATTGTTTTCACGAGCGCCTGACGGTGTCTGTCGAGCGCAGCCGCCTGGACCCCGGCATCCGATTCGCGGTGATGTTCCTGGACCTGGACCGCTTCAAGATCGTCAACGACAGCCTGGGCCACCTGGCCGGCAACCGGCTGCTGCGTGAGGTGGCCACGCGCCTGTCGTCCTGCGTGCGGCCCTGCGACCTGGTGGCCCGCCTGGGCGGCGACGAATTTGCCGTGCTGTTGGAAGACCTGCATGGCGCCGACGTGGGCATGCGCACGGCACAGCGCATGCTGGACAAGCTGACGCAGCCGCTGGACATGAACGGCACGGAAGTCGTGCCGGGCGCCAGCATCGGCATCACCTTCAGCGACATGGGCTACCGCACCGTGGACGAGGTGGTGCGTGACGCCGACCTGGCCATGTACGAAGCCAAGGCCGCGGGCCGCGGCCGTGTCTGCCTGTTTGACAGCAGCATGCACGAGCGAATTGCCGACAAACTGGCCCTGGAGGCCGACCTGCGCCGTGCCATCGGCGCCGGGCAGTTGACCGTGATGTTCCAGCCCCTGTTCTACCTGGAGCCCTACCGCCCCTACGGCTTCGAGGCGCTGGCGCGTTGGGTGCACCCCGAACGCGGCCCGGTAAGCCCGGCGGTGTTCATCACGCTGGCTGAAGAGTCCGGGCACATCGAGGCCCTGACCACCTGGATCATCGAACACTCCGTCGCGCAACTGGCGCGCTGGGAAGCGACGGAGCCGCACCTGCGTGGCCTGGGCATGCACGTCAACATCTCCGGCCGCGACCTGGCGCAGCCCCGGCTGGTGCAACACGTGAAGGACGTGCTGGAACGGCATCAGGTGGCCGCCGAACAGCTGACGCTGGAGATCACCGAAACCACGCTGATGGGCGAACTGGAGCTGTCGCTGAAAGCCCTGCACGAGCTGCGCGCCATGGGCGTGCACTTCTCCATCGACGACTTCGGCACCGGGTATTCGTCGCTGTCCTACCTGAGCACGCTGCCCATCGACAGCCTGAAGATCGACCGCAGCTTTGTCATGCACATGCAGACGCAGCCGCAGAACGTCGAGATCGTGCGTGCGGTGATGAACCTGGGCACTTCACTGGGCAAGCGGGTGGTGGCCGAGGGCATCGAAACCACGGAGCAGTTGGAGATGCTGCGTGGCCTGGGCGTGCATGTGGGTCAGGGATATTTGCTGGCGCGGCCGCTGCGCGCGGACCAGGTGCCGCAAGCCTTGGCCGAAGCCGCCGCGTTGACGGCCTGAGCGGCTGCCGGCGGCACGGCCCGCCACACAAAGGTGGGTGTGGCGCGTTGGTGAAAACGATTACATGCGCCGCCACGGCCCCGTTGTCCAATCATGAAAACCTTTACATGGCTTCTGATTCGACTCGCGACCGCCGTCATCCCATGTCCCACCACACCCACGCCAGCGCGGAGAACCGCGCTCCCACCGATGCCCGCCACCATCCGTGACGTCGCCCGTGCCGCCGGGGTGTCAGTGGCCACCGTGTCGCGCGCCTTGAACGGCGCCGACAACGTGCTGCCCACCACCAAGCAGCGCATCGTGGAAGCGGCGAAGCAACTGCGCTTCACGCCTTCCGGCGCGGCGCGCAGCCTCATCACCCGGCGCACCGACACCGTGGGCGCCCTGCTGCCTGACCTGTTCGGCGAATACTTCAGCGAGCTCATCCGCGGCATCGACCAGGCCGCCCGTGCGCGTGGCCTGCACCTGCTGGTCAGCAGCTCCCACGGCGACGCTGACGAGGCGGCGGCCGCCATGCGCGCCATGAACGGCCGTGTCGACGGGCTGATCGTCATGTCGCCGCATGCCGATGCCGACTTCCTGCAGCACAACCTGCCCAGCCGCTTGCCCGCCGTCCTGCTCAACACCGGCGCCACGCTGCCGGGCCACACCCGTTTTGTGATCGACAACTTCGGCGGCGCCCAGGCCATGGCGCGCCACCTGGCGGCCAGCGGCCGCAAACGCATCGCCTTCATCGGCGGGCCCCAGGGCAACCACGAAGCGCAGGAACGCCTGCGGGGCTACCGCGCCGGCCTGAAGCCGGGCATGAAGGAAGCCGTCTTCGAAGGCGACTTCACCGAAGAAGCTGGCTGGGCCGCCGGCCGCCGCATCGCACAGAGCAAACCACGCCCGGACGCCGTCTTCGCCGCCAACGACATGATGGCCGTGGGCTGCCTGTCGGCACTGCGCGAAGCCGGCTTGCGCGTACCGGAAGACGTGGCGCTGGCTGGTTTCGACGACATCCCCATCGCGCGCTACATCACGCCCGCGCTGACCACCATCCGCGTGCCCATCGCCGCGCTGGGTTCGGCCGCGCTGGACGCGCTGACCAAGGCAGTCGATGCGCCCGATGGGCAGGACTCGCACACCGTGGTGATGCCCGTGGAGCTGGTCGTGCGCCGCTCCTGCGGCACTGGCCCGCCACCGCAACCCCAGCCGCCAGGGCCGCCTGGTCCGCCGGCGCACTGAGCGCTGCAGATTCGCTTTCGATGTTCCATCCACAAGAACAGATTGACCCCACAGGAGACTGACATGAACCGTTCCACCCGTGTCTTCCGCCGCCACACCATGGCCGCCGCCGTGGTGCTGGCCCTGGCCGGCACCGCGCATGCGCAACTCAGCACGTCCACCATCAAGGGCCAGATCAGCGTCGGCGCGGCTGCCAGCCAGGCTGGCCTGGCGGTCAGCGCCGTCAACAAGGCCAATGGCGCCAGCTACCGCACCACCACACGGGCCGACGGCAGCTACGTGCTGACCGGTCTGGCACCCGGCGCCTACGAGATCCGCGTCGCCCTGCCCAGCGGTGCGGCGCAGACGCAGGAGATCACCGTCGCCGTCGGTGAAACCGCAGCTGTGGACCTGAGCGTCGGCGGCCAGGTCGTCACTATCGTCGGCTCCAGCCAGCGCCAGGGCGTGCGCAGCTCCGAAGTCGGCACCGGGGTTTCGACCAAGGTGATCCAGAACATGCCGCAGACGACGCGCAACTTCCTGTCGTTCGTGGACCTGGCGCCCGGCGTGCGCATCGACACCGACGCCAGCGGCGTGCTCACGGTGCGCGGCGGCGGTCAGGATCAGAACAACATCAACATCTACATCGACGGCGTCAGCCAGAAGAACAACATCCTGCGTGGTGGCGCGGGCGCGCTGGACAGCTCGCGCGGCAACCCCTTCCCGCAGTCGGCGGTGGCCGAATACCGCGTCATCTCGCAGAACTACAAGGCCGAGTTCGACCAGGTCTCGTCAACGGCCATCACCGCCGTCACCAAGTCCGGCACCAACCTGCTCCACGGTGAGGTCTTCGCCGACTTCCTGAAGGATTCCTTCGTCTCCTACAACCCGATCGAGGAGCAGAACCGCGCCAACGGGAACCCGCGCGCCAAGTTCAAGCAGCAGCAATACGGCTTTTCGCTGGGCGGGCCGATCAAGGAGGACATGGCGCACTACTTCCTCTCGTACGAGGGCAAGGACATCAGCACGCCGCGCAACGTCGGCTTCGGCAACCTCAACGGGCTGCTGCCCAACGCCGGTGTCGCGGCCACGCTGTTCCCGTTGCAGGGCTCGCACACGCAGAACTTCAAGGAGAACATGCTGTTCGCCAAGTTCGACCTCGTGGCAGGCGCCGATCAGCATGTGGACCTGACCGTGCGCGTGCGCGACGAGAACGACCTCATCGCCGAGAACACCAACCTCAGCGCGCCCGGCAACGACAAGGCGCGCAAGGTCGGCGAAACGCGCATCGACCTGCGCCACGCGCTCACACGCGACCAGTTCGTGAACGAGGCGCGGCTGGGTTACGAAAGCTACCGCTTCAACCCACGCAGTGCGTCGAACACACCCGAGATCCAGTACTCGGTGTCCTCCACCAACCTGGCCGACAACAGCCGGCGCGACGTGATCTGGACCGGCGGCTCACCCGACGCGCAGGACCGCAAACAGACCGGCATGTTGTTCCAGGACGACCTCAGCTACAACGCACTGGCCGGCCACGCGGTGAAGACCGGCGCCAAGCTCAAGCTGATGGAATACGACCTCTCGGGCACCGGGCGCAGCATCGACATCCAACGCAAGCTGCTGCACAACGTCACCGGCAATCCGATCGTCGGCCTTGACCCGACGCGCCCCACGTCCGACGCCTACCAGATCGATCCAGCCATTCCGGCGACGCGTGTCAAGTACCGCAACAACCAGCTCGGTGTGTACGTCCAGGACGATTGGCGGCTGTCGTCGCAGCTGGAGCTGAACCTGGGCGTGCGCTGGGACTACGAGTCCAATCCGCTGAACAACAGCTACGTCACGCCGACGGCTCTGGTGACGGCATTGAACCGGACCGACATTCCGCGCTATGGCATCACCCCGCCCGCGGGCCAGACCTACGCGCAGTCGCTGGCCAAGGGCGGCGTCAACATCAACGACTACACCAGCACCGGCAACAACCGCAAGCAGTTCTACGGCGCCATCGCACCGCGCGTGGGTTTCTCCTACGACCTGCGCGGCGACAAGGCCACCGTCGTCTATGGCGGCTTCGGCCGCGCCTATGACCGCGCAATGGCCAACTACGCGCTCGACGAGTTGCAGCGCCAACTGACGACCGGCGACCAGTTCATGATCCGCAACGACTACAAGACGCCCTACTCCGACCAGTTCAGTGCCGGCCTGCGCCAGGCCCTGGGCCAGTGGAATGGCGAGGTCGGCCTGAACTACACCCACGCCAAGCACCAGTTCAACTGGGTGGCCGGCGACCGCGACCCCAATGGCGGCTGGGGCCCGAAGGCCAACTCCATCGACCCCAACTGGGGTGCCGGCCCGCAGGGCTACGGCATGCTGATCCTGGGCGACTTCGTGACCCAGCAGAAGACGACCCAGCTGTTCGTGCGCGCCGACAAGCCGTACACCCGGGCTTCGGGCTGGCAGGCCGGCGTGACCTACACCTACAGCGACGCCAAGACCACGCACCGCGACTGGAACGACGACATCTTCAACTGGAGCTACGGCAAGCCGGGCGAGAGCGGTGGCTTCCACACCTCGCGCCTGGTCGAGAAGCACCGCGTCGTGGCCACCGGCCTGGCCGACGACCTGCTGCCCTGGGGCCTGGTGCTGGGCGGCAAGGCCACCCTGGGCTCAGGCCTGCCCTACCGCATCACCGCCTGTCCGGTGAGCTGGGACGCGTGCCACTCCTACGAAGGCAAGGCCGACTGGACCAAGCAGTTCGATCTCTCGGTGAGCAAGGGCTTCAAGGTGCCGGGCGGCGAGTTCTCGCTGCGCGTGGACGTGCTCAACATCTTCAACACCGTCAACTGGACGGGTTATGACGATTGGGGCGGTGGCCCGGGCAACCCGCAGAACTGGACGGGCGGCGACAACGCAACCTTGGGCAAGCGCACGGTGGTGGGGTTGCCGATGCGCACCTACAAGCTGTCGATGCGCTACGTGTTCTGAAACCCAGTTGTGACGGCGGGCTCGGCCGACAGGCCGAGCCTGCCGTGCTGCAAGAAACGAACACCATGAATGCCGACGAGACACCGGCCGGATCCGGCACGCCCTTGCGCCGCCGCAGCCTGTTGGCGCTGGGCGGTGCCTGCTCTCTGGCTGGGCTGGCGGGCCTGGGCGCGCTTGCGCTGCCCGGCTGCCAGAGCCAGCAGGTCCCGGGCGCGTTGTCCGGGCCCGCGCCGCCGCCAGCGTCCTCCGAGGCGCTGCTCGACGACCTTGAGAAACGTTGCTTCCTCTACTTCTGGGAACAGTCCAATCCGGTCAACGGCCTCGTGCCCGACCGCTGGCCGACGCCTTCCTTCGCCAGCGTGGCGGCGGTGGGCTTCGCGCTCAGCGCTTACCCAGTAGCAGTGGCGCGCGGCTGGGTCACGCGCGAACAGGCGCGGGCCCGCACGCTGGTCACGCTGCGCTTCTTCCGCGACGCGCCGCAGGGGGGCGACGTGAACGGCATGACCGGGCACCAGGGCTTTTTCTATCACTTCCTGGACATGCAGACCGGGGCGCGCTTCGGCCGCGTCGAACTGTCCACCGTGGACACGGCGCTGTTCCTGGCCGGGGCCCTGCATTGCCAGGTCTTCTTCGACGGCAACGACGTCGACGAGGCCACGATCCGCCGTCTGGCCGACGAAATCTACCTGCGCGTCAACTGGCCCTGGGCGCAGGTGCGGCCGCCGTCGATCGGCCATGGCTGGCATCCGGAAGGCGGCCACATCCCCAACGACTGGAAGGGCTACAACGAGGCCATGCTGGTCTATCTGCTGGCACTGGGCTCTCCCAGTCACCCGGTGGCGCCGGCGGCCTGGGAGGCCTGGACCAGCACTTATGACCGCGACAGCTGGGGCCGCGAGTACGGGCAGTCCCATCTGCGTTTCGCGCCGCTGTTCGGCCACCAGTTCACGCACTGCTGGGTCGATTTCCGCGGCCTGCAGGACGACACCATGCGCCGGCGAGGCCTGGACTACTTCGAGAACTCGCGCCGCGCCACCTACGCGCAGCAGGCCTATGCCATTGCCAACCCGGAGGGCTGGGCCGGCTACAGCCGTGACATCTGGGGCATCACGGCCTGCGACGGCCCGGCCGACATTGAACGCAGCTTCGGCGGCCGCAAACGCCGCTTCATCAGCTACGCCGGGCGCGGCATGGGCGGCGTCCAGACCTACGACGACGGCACCATCGCGCCCTACGGCGCCGGCTCGTCGGCGCCCTTTGCGCCCGAGATCGTGCTGCCCGCGCTGGCCGCGATGCACCAGCGCCATGGCCAGCACATCTATGGCCGCTATGGCTACTTGGCCTTCAACCAAAGCTTTACCTATACCGATGTCAGGCTCACACACGGCCGCGTCGTGCCCGGCTTCGGCTGGGTTGACAGTGACTGGCTGGGCATCGAAGTCGGCCCGCTGCTGGCGATGCTGGCCAATCACCGCGGTGAACTCGTCTGGAAGGCGATGCGCAGCCAGGAGCACCTGGTGCGCGGCCTGAAGCGGGCCGGGTTCCGCGGCGGCTGGCTGGGCTGAAGGCCGCAGCCGTGCAAGGCAGCCTGCCCACCTGGTCGCGCCGCAGCTGGCTCGGTGCGGCCGGTGCGGCCACGCTGGGCGCCGCCGGCTGCGCCCGCGGCGATGCGCGCACCCTGCGCTTCTGGGCCATGGGTCGTGAAGGCGAGGTGGTGACTGAACTGCTGGTCGACTTCAAGCGCGAGCGGCCCGACATCACCGTGCAGGTGGAGCAACTGCCGTGGAGTGCTGCCCACGAAAAGCTGCTGACCGCCTTTGCCGGCGACGCCACGCCCGACATCGCGCAGCTCGGCAACAGCTGGTTGCCCGAGTTCGTGGCGCTTGGCGCGCTGGCGCCGCTGGACGGCCGCATCGCCGCCACGCCCGAAGTGGACGCGACCGACTACTTCGAAGGCATCTGGGCCACCAACCGCATCGCCGGCCAGGTCTACGGCCTGCCCTGGTACGTGGACACGCGGCTGCTGTTCTACCGCCGCGACCTGCTGCGCCAAGCGGGCTTTGAACATGTGGCCGACACCTGGGCCGACTGGCGGCTGCAACTGCAGGCCGTCAAGCGCGTGGTCGGCCCCGACAAGTATTCCGTGCTGCTGCCGCTGAACGAATACGACCCGCTGGTGGCGTTGGCGCTGCAAAGTGGCGAGGCGCTGCTGCGCGAAGGCGGGCGCTACGGCAACTTCCGCGGTGCGGGATTTCGGCGCACCCTGGACTACTACCTGTCGCTGTACCGCGACCGCCTGGCGCCGCCGGCCACCAGCAACGAAATCGCCAACGTGTGGAATGAATTCGCCCGCGGCTACTTCAGCTTCTACATCACAGGGCCCTGGAACATCGGTGAGTTCCGCCGCCGCCTACCCGCCGACTTGCAGGGCGCCTGGGCGACCGCACCGTTGCCAGGACCCCAAGGCCCCGGCGCCAGCGTGGCCGGTGGCAGCAGCCTGGCGGTCTTCAAGCGCTCCGTGCGCCAAGCCGATGCCTGGGCCTTGATCAGCTACCTGTCGCGCCCGGCCGTGCAGCAGCAGTTTCGCGCCCTCACCGGCAACCAGCCGCCGCGGCGCAGCGCCTGGGCCCAGCCGGCGCTGATGGCCGACGTGCCGAGCCAGGCCTTTCGCCAGCAACTCGAACGCGTGCGGCCGGTGCCGCAGGTGCCCGAGTGGGAACGCATCGCGACCGAACTGCGGGTGCTGGTGGAACAGGTGGTGCTGGGCGACCTGCCGGCCGAAGCGTTGCCCGGGGAACTGGACCGCC
>JANOAM010000653.1:0-16918 GCA_031411215.1 Betaproteobacteria bacterium | reverse complement strand
GCGCTTCGGCGCACGCGGCCTGGGCGTGGAGATCGTGCCCGACCTCGTCGAACAGAGCCGCGCCAACGCGCGCAAGGCCGGTGTGGCGGACCGGGCCGAGTTCCGCGTGCAGGACCTGTTCGAACTGGACCTGCGCGGCTTCAGCGTCATCACCATGTACCTGCTGCCTGCCGTCAACCTGCAGCTGCGCCCGGCCCTGCTGCGCCTGCCACCGGGCACTCGCATCGTGAGCCACGACTGGGACATGGGCGACTGGGCACCCGACCAGAGCCTGACGCTGGACGTGCCCGACAAGGCCATAGGCCGCGAGAAGAAGTCCACCCTGCACCTGTGGCGCGTGCCGGCCGACGTGGCCGGCCGCTGGTGCGGCCCCGCCGGCCAGTTGCTGGTGACGCAACGCTTCCAGCAGTTTTCCGCGGCCTTGCTGCGGCCCGGTTTGCCGGCGCCGCTGATGGTGTTCGACGGCCGCGTGCACACGGCCGCCCTGCTGAGCGCGCCAGCCGACCTGACACTGGAAGCTGGCCCTTCGCCCCTGCTGCGCGTCACGCGCGCGGCGCCCGACGCACTGCAGCTGGAGCGCGCCAGCTTCAGCCGCCAGGCCTGCCAGCCTGCACCTTAGTGGTGGTGCGCCGCGGCGTTCAGAACGGGTCGCAGGAGACCAGCGCCCTACAGACGTTGGCGGCCACCTGCGCAACCTTCAAGGCTGCTGACGATGCGCCGCAAGCGCTGCGTGCACCACGGCGCCAAGCTCCTCGATCGTGTGCTCCTTCTGCATCACGGCCCGCACGCCAAGCTCGGCCGCGCTTGCACGCAGCTCGTCTGAAACGTACCCGGAGCTGATCACGACCGGCAGCCCGGGCCTGATGCCAGCCAGCAGGCGCACGACGTCCAGCCCCGAAAGACCGGGCATGTTGAAGTCGGTCACCACCAGGTCGACAGCGTCCGTGCCATTGGCAATGGCTTCGATGGCTTCGTTTGCGGCCAGATAGAAGGTCGCTCGATAGCCCAGGCGCAGCAGGAGGCCTTGCACCATCAGGCACATCACCTCGTCGTCATCGATGTAGGCGATGTGCTGACCGTTGCCACTGACCCGATTGGACTCGGAAGCAACGGGCGGCAGGTGTGCGCTCTCATGCTCGACCAGCGGCAGGAAGAGTTCGAAAGTACTGCCGCTGCCCACCTGGCTCGTCACCGTCAGGGCCCCGCGCAGCGTCTTGACGATGCCATGGACCACGGCCAGACCGAGCCCGGTGCCCCGGCCCACCGGGCGGGTGGTGAAGAAGGGCTCGAAGATGCGCTGCCGCGTCTCTTCGTCCATGCCGCAGCCGTTGTCGCGCACCCACAAATGGGCATGGGCGCCCGGTGCCAGACCCGCCGGCCGCGGCATCGGTGCGTTGTCGGCGAAGACCACTTCGTCGAGCCCGACCTCCACCAGCCCGACGCCCTCGGGCAAGGCCTGCAAGGCGTTGCTTCCCAGGTTCATCAGGATCTGCTGCAGTTGCGTGGCGTCGCCCAGCACCGCCAGCCGCGCGTCTGGCAGGACCGCCACCAAGCGGGTCTGCGGGCCGGCCATCGAGCGCAGCATGGCCACCGACTCTTCCACCAGCGGCGGCAGCAGGAGGCTGACCATTTCGCTGGGTTGTTGTCGGCTGAAAGCCAGGATCTGCTGGACCAGGCTGCGCGCTCGCTGCCCGGCCTTGGTGATCTGCTGCAGGAAGCGCTGCGCGTCGTGGCCCGCGCCGACGTCCTCGCTGGCCAAGGCAGCATTGCCGAGGATGGCCGCCATGATGTTGTTGAAGTCGTGCGCGATCCCGCCTGCAAGCGTGCCGATCGCCTCCAGCTTCCGGGCCTCCAGCAGTTGCGCTTCGAGCACCCGCTGCGTGACTTCGGCGCGACGGCGATTGGTGATGTCCGTGTAGGTGCGCAAGACACCGCCACCATCGAGCGGAACGCTCTGGATCTCGATGACACGGCCGTTCGGTCGCTTGCGCTCGTAGCACTGCGGCTGGTCCAGGATGCCGCCGCCCCGCACGAATTGGCGCAGCTCTTCCGGCGTGTCCGCAAACTCCTCGGTGGACCATTGGTACTCGAGCACCTGCGCGAAGCTGGGCTTGGAGGCCATCAAGGCGACGGGCAGGCCCAGCAGTTCGATGGCCCGACGGTTGCACACCTCGACCATGCGGTCGTTGTTCACCATCATCACGCCCTGCTCCATGCGCTCCAGCGTGATTTCCAGCGTGCGCGACTTCGCGGACAGCTGCGCTTCGCTTTCGCGCAGCGCCTGGATGCTGCGGTGGCGCTCGATGGCGATCGACGCCAGCTGCGTGGCATCGACAACACTCTCGATGTCCGTAGGCGACGGCACCGAAGGCCTGTCCCGGTAGTTCGCGAAGGTGCCCAGCACCGCACCGCCCGCGCTCAGGATCGGTTCGGACCAGCAGGCCTGAAAGCCGGCGCCCGCTGCGGCCTGCCGCAACGACAACCAGCGCTCGTCTGTGCGGATGTCCTCGGTGATGACCCGCGCCCGGCTGTGCGCCGCTGTGCCGCAGCAAGCCTGGTCCGCCCCGACGCAAAGACCTTGCACAGCGGTCCTGAAGGACACCGGCAGGCTGGGTGCAGCGCTGCTGTGCAGGCGGGTGCCCGTGGCGTCGAGCAGCAGGATGCAGCCGCGCCAATCGGCACGGGACTCGACCTCGCGCACGATGGCGTCCAGGATGTGGGGCAGCGAACCGCCCGTGGCGATCTGTGTCATGAGGCGCGAGCGGGCGGCTTCGCGCGCCTCGGCCGCCCTTCGCGCGCTGATGTCGGTGTGGGTGCCGATCATGCGCAGCGCTTTGCCGTCCTCTGAACGTTCAACGACCTTGCCCCGGTCCAGTATCCAGACCCAATCGCCGTTCTTGGCGCGCATCCGGAACTCGCTGACAAAGCCATCGGCCTGGCCGTCGAGGCAGGCCTGGTTCTCGCGCAGCACAGGAGACAGGTCATCGGGATGGATGCGCCGGGACCACTCGTCGCCCGCGGTCCCGATCTCGTTCTCCTCGTAACCGAGGATCTGCTTCCAACGCTTGGAGAACAGTGTCTGGCCAGTCACCAGGTTGGCGTCCCACACGCCGTCACCGGCGCCGTCGAGTGCAAACTTCCATCGTTCCTCGCTGGCGCGCAGGATGGCCGCATTGCGGCGGTCGCGCTGGAGCCGCCGGCGCAAGGTCACCGCGAAGGCAGCGGCGGCGATCAAGGCCGCGGCAGACAGCGCAGGCCAGAGTTCGCGCCAGTTCAGGTGCCTGGGCTCATACGGACCGAACCATTTCTCGTACAGGCGGTCGTAGATGCCACTGGTCTTGACGAGTGCCAAACCCTCGTTGACGCGCACCAGCAGTTCCGCGTCGCCCTTTCGGATGGCAAAGGCAAAGCGCTGCGAGAAGCCGACCTTGACGTCCAGCGCGGCCAGACCGGCGATGCCCTGGTTCCGGATCGTCAGCAAGCCCGTCAGCTTGGCGATGAGCATGGCGTCATGCTGGCCGCTGGCGAGCATGCGCAGACCCTGCTCTGCGGTGTCGACCAGCGCCAATTGCGCCGTCCAACCCTTGCCGACCGCGAAGTCGTTTGCCAGGTCACCCTTGAGCACGATCAAGGATTTGCCGACCAGGTCGGCTTCGGACCGGATGCGCCCTTCGCCAGCACGGACAAAGATCGCGCCGTCGACCACCACATGGGTCGCCGAGAAGTCCGCGAACAGACGCCGCTGGTCGGACTTCGCGAGGTTCAGCAGGACATCGACTTGCCCGGACTTGAAGCTCTGCAGCAGTTCATCGAACGGGCGCACGTGGATCGTGTAGGCCAGCCCTTGCTCCTTGGCCACCGCCTGCCAGAGTTCGACGGTGAACCCGCCCGCCGTCGCGTCGGAGGTCCCGATGGCAAACGGTGGGTAGTCCTGTTCGCTGCCGACCACGAGCGGTCGTTGGTCCTGCGCGCACACCATGCCCGCCGCCAACGCCCACACGGTCGCCAACAGCCACGCTGCAAGCGGCCGGGCAGCCGATCGTCGGCAGGGAACCATCCATCGTGCAAACATCGCAGCAAGGTGACCCACGGGTTTCAGTGCCTTGGTTTCAGGTTCGTCAGGAAGACGGAACGCTTCGAACGCACCGCGATTCGATCGACGCTGCTAGCACCGGCATTATCGGCCCGCGCTGCGGTGGGCGCCGGGCTGGCGGGCGCTTGAACGACAAGCCGCTCAAGCCCTGTCGGCAGGGATTGCAGATGCGCCGATCCAGCCTGCGGACCACCCGTGACCTTTTGCCGCGAAGCGGTCGCAAAGTCCAGCTTTGCCACAGCACCGACGGGTTGGAGGACCGACCGCTACGACCCGGCGAGCTTCGGCAATGTGGGCACCTACCAGGGCCGCAACGACGTGCTGGGTATCGGAATTGACGCGACAGGCGACCTGGCCAACCGCGCCGGCACCGGACAGAACAGCACGTTCTACAACACGCAAGGCAAGCAGACGGCGGTCAGCGGCGGCGTGGGTTCGGTCACGAGTGCCGACCTGTACATCAACGCCGGCTGGCGCGACAGCAACAACGGCTATGTGCGCACCGACATGTGGGCTGTGGCCTCCGACAGCGCCGGCGTCACGGACTACGGCATCATCGGCTTCACGAACTGCGGCGGCGCGGCACGCTTGCGCGTCTTTGACGGCGATGTGGCCGGTGGCTGGGTGGACCTGTCCAATGCGATCGCCTTCGGCGCCTGGACCTCCTTCGACATCGAACTGACCGCCACGTCGCTGGTGTACCGGGTCCATGGCGCGCAGGTCGATGAAGACACCAGGTGCCCGAGCCTGCGTCCCTGGCACTGGTGGCCTTGGCGCTGGCAGGGCTGGGCTTCGCCCGACGCAGGGCCTGACGGCCACCTCCGGCATGCCGGACACACCGCGGCCCCCACGGGCCGCCTTTTCATTGGCGGCGGTAGATCGCTCGTGCTTCAGTTGATCGTGTCCGGGCACTGCTCCGTCGGTCCACCCCGGAACCCTAGAATCCGCGGCCTCTCACCGACCGCCTCTCATGTTCAAGAACGCCTTCGTCTACCGCATCGAACACTGGAACCCGCCCACCCTGCCTGAGATGGAGGACCGCCTGAGCGGGTCACGCTTCATCGAGTGCGGCGCCTCGCAACCCGAATCCGCCGGCTGGGTCGCGCCCCGCGGCAACGCCAACGCGGCGCTGGCGGAAAGCATTGGCGGCCAGGTCGTCTTCAAACTCTGCACCGAAACCAAGGCCGTGCCCGGTGGTGTGGTCAAGACCCAGGTCAACGCACAGCTGGATGTCATCGAAAAGGAAACCGGCCGCCGCCCCAAGGGCAAACGCGCCAAGGAAGTGAAGGAAGCCGTGGTGCACGCGCTGCTGCCACGCGCATTCCCCAAGCGCAGCGATACGCTGGTCTGGCTGGACCCGCAGGCCCAGCTGGTGTGGGTGGGCGCGGGCACCGCCAAGAAGGCCGATGCGGTGGTCACGCGCCTCATCGAACTGCTGGGTGGTGGCTTGAAGCTGGCGCTGTTGCAGACGCAGCTGTCACCGGCCACGGCCATGTCCCTGTGGCTAACCGAGAAGGAAGCCCCGGCCGGCTTCAGCATGGACCGTGAATGCGAACTGAAGCAGCCCGACAGCGAAAAGGCCAGCGTGCGCTATGCGCGCCACACCCTGGACATTGACGAGGTCGGTGAGCACATCAAACAGGGCAAGCTGCCGACACGCCTGGCGTTGACCTGGAACAGCCGTGTCTCCTTCATCCTGACCGAAGCGCTGACGCTGAAGAAGATCGAGCTGCTGGACGTGGTGCTTGAAAACGCGCCTCAGAACAGTGGTAAACCCGGCGGCAAGGACGACGACGGCGGTTTTGACGCCGACGTGGCACTCACCACCGGCGAGCTGCGGCTGATGATCCCCGACCTGATCATCGCCCTGGGCGGCCTGCAGGAGCCGTTGATCAAGAGCGACGCCGCCGCGGCGTGAAGTTCAGCGCCGCGTCCACACGCTGCGGCGCGGAGCTGACGTTCAACTTCAGCGGCAGCTGCTCCTGCAGCTGATCGCTGTGCCACAGGCGCAGTTCGGTCACACCTTCGGGCACGCCGTCGATGGTCACCACACCCTGTACGTCGGTCTTGCCGAACCAGGGTGTGGCGGAGACGTAGATCTGGCCGCGCATCGAGCCATGGATGTGGCAGCCCAGGCCAATGGGGCCGGCGCTGCCTACGGTCACATCCGCCGGCGCCGGCTTGCGCTGCACGGCGGACAGGCGCATCTCGAAGCTCTGCACCGGCGCCACCGCGCCCAGCGGGCCGCTGGGGGTGGAACGCACATGGTGGTCGTAACTGTCGCGGTTGATGAAACGCAACGTGCTGCCCACGGGCACCACGGTCAGGAAGGGACTGAAGCGCAGGTCTTCCTGGGAGATCACCACTGGTGCCGGCGCAGGCGCCGCGGCCGTCCTGGGGAAGCTGTCCACCAGCACCACCACATCGGCTGCCGGCTTGCCGTCCTTGTCGGTCACCGTGACCTGCAACGTGCCGGCGCTGCAGGCGCCCGCAACGGTCAACATGGCGGCCAGCAAGGCGCCCAACAACACCGCGTGCGAGACCTTCATGGCGCGTTGACGATCTGGCGGTGCATGGGCGCCAGCCGCGCCAGCAGCCGGTTCTGCACGCCAAACGGCACCTGTTGCGCGTCCATGCTCTGCTGCAGCACTTCGACCAGGGCGTTGAAGTCGCCGCGGCTGATGTCCATGCTGTCGTGGGCACGGCGCATGTCCGGCCCTTCGCGGCGGCAGGGGCCGCCGGACACTTCGCAGACCTGTTCCACCAGCTTGTCCTTGAGCTGCGGCATGTTCACGTCCTTGAAGAAGGGCTTCATGCGTGCGTCTGCCAACAGGCGCTGGCCGAAGTCGTCCATCAGGCGCGTCAGGCCGGGCTTTTCGCCCAAGGCGCGGAACAGGCTGTCGTCGGGCTGCCCCGCGTGCGCGGCGCCGAAGCATGCGCAGGCCAGGACCGCAGCGCGGCAGAACGTGGGGAAGCTGACTGTGGACATGGGCACCTCGTGCATGCGTACAGACGGGCTGTACGCAGCGGGCGCACAACCGGATGCATCAGGCCGTGACGTCGGCCCGCAGCAGGGTTTCCAGGCAGTGTTCCTTCACGCCGAAGAAGGCCTTGAGCTCCTGCACCTGCTGCAGCGCTGGCCCCGCGGGCTGCGCCGCCGCGCGCTTCACGGCCAGGATCATCTTGTTCTTGGCCGTGTGTTCCAGCGACACGAACTCGAAAACCTGGGTGTCGTAGCCCTGCGCTTCCAGCAGCAGCGCACGCAGGCTGTCGGTCAGCATCTCGGCCTGCTGTTCGACATGGATGCCGTGCTGGAACACGCTCTTCAGCGGATGCGGACTCAGCAATTGCGGGCGCAGCTGTTTGTGGCAGCAGGGTGAGCACAGGATGATGTCCGCGCCAGCCTTCACACCCAGGTGGATGGCGTGGTCGGTGGCGGTGTCGCAGGCGTGCAGCGCGATCATCACGTTCATGGGTTCCGGTGTGGTCTCGCGCACGTCACCCTGGGCCAGCCGCATGCCCTGCAGGTGCAGGTCCCGCACCACCTGGTTGCCTTGCGCCACCAGGTCCGGCCGCAGTTCCACACCCACCACGTCCGCCTGCAGGTGCTTGGCCTGGGTCAGCCAGTCATGCACCGCAAACGTCAGGTAGGCCTTGCCGGCGCCGAAGTCCACCACGCGCAGAGCGGTCCGGTCCTTCAGCGGCGAGCGCTCCAGCGCATGCGCGAAGATCTCGACGAACTTGTTGATCTGCTTCCACTTGCGCGCCATGGCCGGCACCAGCGTGTGGTCGGCGGTGGTGATGCCCAGCGCGGTCAGGAACGGCCGGTTCTGGTCCACCCAGCGATGCTTGACGCGGTCGTGGCTGGCATCGGGCGTGTCGGACACCGCGGTTTCGGCCACCGCATGCTCCGTCAAGTGGCCCGCATCACCCCGGCCCTTCTTGCCCAGCTTCAGCTGCAGTTCGGCCGTGCTGGTGAAGAGATGCGCGTTGCGGAACACGTCGCCCAACAGCTCATCCACACGCGCCAGGCCGGCATCGACCGCCAGGTTCTTGGTGATGTCGCTGGTGGCCAGGCTGTCCACGAAGCTCAGCATCGGCTGGCCCTTCAGCAGGATGGGCCGCACGGTGGTGCGCAGCACGCCGCCCCCGGCTGCGTGGGGGCGCGACAGCACCAGGCGTTGCCAGTGGCCCTGGGCCTGCGCCTGGCTCAGGCGTTGCAGGAATTGCTGGCGCGGGGTCGGTCGGTCTAGGGGTGGGTTCACGGGCGGCATTGTCCTTGGGCCTGGATCACACAAGCGATGACGGACATGAAGGCCTTGATAAACGATGCACATAAAGCGACAATCGGCGCCTTCAATGCATCAATCTTTGCCCTCCCTGCTGTTCCCGGAGTACCGGCGCCGTGTGCTCGGCTTGCTGCTGCTCCGCCCGGACGAAGCGCTGCACGGCCGCGAAATCGCGCGGCGCACCGGCCTGCCCGCCGGCACCATCACCCGTGAGCTGACCAAGCTCGCTGAGGTGGGCTTGCTCAAGCGCACCAAGCGCGGCAACCAGCAGGTCTACAGCGCCGATACCAGTGGCCCCATCTTCACCGAACTGGCCAGCATCCTGCGCAAGACCTCCGGCCTTGCCGACGTGCTGGTGCAGGCGCTGGCGCCGGCCGCACCCATGCTGCGCCTGGCGTTCGTGTTTGGCTCGGTGGCGCGGGGGCAGGAGACGGGTGGCAGCGATGTGGACGTGATGCTCATCGGCGACCTTGGCTTTCGTGAGGCCGTGGAGCTGCTGCACCCATGCCAAGCCACACTGGGCCGCGAGGTGAACCCCAAACTCTTCTCTGCGAGCGAGTTCACGGACAAGGCTGCCACCGAGCCCTTCTTGATTGACGTGCTGGCCAAGCCCAAGATCTTCCTCGTCGGCAATGCCCATGACCTTGAAGAACTTGTTGGGGCTTGGCCTTGATGCGGTGGCGCCAGACAAGGCGCACATAGCCAAGCTCCTGGCGGCTGCCGGGCGCAACATCACAGACGCGAAGCTGCAAGGCCTGAGCACCGAGAACCGCTTCGACGCCGCCTACAAGGCCATCATGCAACTGGCCATGGTGGCGCTCAACGCCAATGGCTACCGCACGATGACCAGCAAGCCTGACCACCATCAAACGGCCATTCAAACGCTGCCAACCAGCGTGGGCCTGGCTCCCGCGAAAGTCATCGTGCTCGACGCATTGCGCAAGCAGCGCAACCTGTCGGACTACTCGGGTGACTTGGTGCCCGATGCCGCTGCGGCCGAGTGCCTGGCAAGCGCGTCGGACTTGCTGGTGCATGTTCGTGCATGGCTGGCGGCCCATCGGCCCGATCTGTTGTGATGGTGTGTCGTGCGGCGGGGTCGCACTGGTAATGTCCAAAGCAGACGAAGGTATTACGCGGAGTCTCCGTATGAACGTCATCACCCTCAAGCTGCCCGACGACTTGAACGCCGCCTTGAAAGAGGTCAGCCGCAAGCGCGGGCTTTCCAAGTCGGCCGTGGTGCGCGAAGCCTTGGAGCAATCGCTCTTGGCGCAAGGCGTGGTGGCCGGGGCTGCCGAACGCTGGGTGGCGCAGTGGCAAGGCAGTTTGAAGCTGCCTGAAGCGAAGGACGTGGAAGCCACCGACCCCAGGCTGGCGCACCTGCTTGCCAAGCACGTGCGCTGAGCCGCCATGCGTTTGCTGATCGACATCAACGTGCTGCTCAACGTGGCGCTGCAACGCACCGGCGCACCGGAATCGGCGCGGCTCTTGGCGCTGTGCGGCAGGCAGCACGAGGGCTGGTTGGCGTGGCATTCCATCGCCACCTTGGCCTATCTCATCGAGCGGCAGCAGTCGGCCATTTCAGGCTGGGAGTTGATCCGGGGCATTCTGGTCTGGGCCGACGTGGCGAAGACCGGCCGGCCCGATGCGCTGGCAGCGCTGGAACTGCGGATGCCCGATTTTGAAGACGCGCTCCAAGTTGCAGCCGCCATGGCCTGTGGGGCGCAATTCATCATCACCCGCAATGAGCGCGACTTCAAGGCATCCCCCGTGCCCGCACTGAGTCCTGACGCGTTCTTGCGCCGCTACGCTTAGCCAACGTCAACCCGCCCACCACCCGTCCCCAAACCGCGGCGCCAGGAAGTCGCAGAAGCTCTTCACCTTGCTGGGCAGCAGCTTGGGCGAAGGGAACACCGCATGCAGCTCCTGCGCCGGCAGCGTCCAGCGTTCCAGCAGCGGCTGGACCACGCCGTTCTTCACCGAGTCATGCGCCACGTACCAGGGCAGCACGGCCACACCCAGGCCAGCGCGCGCCGCGGACAACAAGGCACTGAGGTTGTTGCTGCGCAGGGGGCCTTTGACGGGCACCGCTTCGGTATGGCCAGTGGGGCTGGTGAAGTGCCAGCGCTCGTCGCCCTGCACACTGCTGTAGACCAGCGCGGCATGGCCCGCCAGGTCCGCCGGCTTGCGCAGCTTGGGGCGGCTGGCCAGATAGTCTGGCGCGGCCACCAGCACCCAGGGGTTGGTGCCCAGGTAGCGCGCACCCAGCTGCGAATCGGCCAGGCGCCCCATGCGCAGGGCCACGTCGATGCCCTGTTCGACCAGGTTGACGTAGCGGTCCTCGAAGCTCAGCTCCACCTGCAGTTCCGGGTGCTGGCGCATGAAGGCCAGCACCAGCGGCGTCAGCACACGGCGGCCAAAGGCCACGCTGGTGCTGACACGCAATGTGCCGCCCAACCGCGCCTGCATCAGCAGCGCCAGGTTGTCGGCTTCGTCCAGCTGCTGCGCGATGGCCTTGCACTTGTCGTAGTAGGCGGCGCCCACTTCGGTGGGTGTGACACCCCGCGTGCTGCGGTGGAGCAAACGTGCGCCCAAGCGCTTTTCCAGCGCCGCCACGTGCTTGGTGGCCGTGGGCTGCGTGATGCCCAGGCTGCTGCTGGCCTTGCTGAAGCTGCCAGTCTCGACGACGCGGATGAAGAGGCGCAGGCCGGTGACGGAGTCCATGGGGCACTGTAGCGCGGGCCGGCGCGTGGCCATGCGGCAAGAGTGACCTGCCGGGGGGGCGACAGCGACCAGAGGCGACGTCGGGCGGCGGCTATCGATGCACTGCAGCTCTCCCCATCGATGGGCTCGCCGCCGAACAACTGTCGTTGAACTGGCAAAGCAACGCCGTTCGTTCCGCGTCCCGCCGAGGATGCGCGGATCTAGGAACGCAGCCGTTGCGTACCGCCGGAGGAGCAAACATCATCGCTCCAAAGACGTTCGATGGCGTCGAACGTCTGCATCGAAGGCATGGGACGGCATTGGGCCGAGGGTCGACGAACATTCGATCACGGCGACGGCGGCGCGAGGCGGCTGGGAAGACCGGCTCACCATCGTGACCGACGAGCTGCTCGAGTTTCAAACACTCGTCCCGGTCATCGCCGACTTCGACAAGCTGAAGTCAGGCGTGGGCTTGCGCATCACTCACGAGGTGCACGGCAGCACCTGGAGCGCCCTGAGGGCCAACACCCTCTACGTTGCATGGCGCGGCGCGCACACTGGGAAGGCGCTCGACTGGTGGGTCGACCGCCTGCGCGAACCCCGGCTGAAGAAGCGTCTGGTCAACGGCGTGGATGTCAAGCAGGCCAGCCGACTTGATCGTGGAATGCCACGTTCAAGGGCGCAACCGCTGACCGCAGAGCGTCTGTCGGCGAACGACTGCTGCCTTGCATGCCGGCGAACGCACCGGACGAACAGTGCACACCGCCACCGGGGACGTGGTGGTGGCGCCTGCCGGGGCCGTGCATGGCGTGCTCAACACCGGGGCGCAGGCACCGGTCTTCATGTCGGTGGTGAGCCCGGCGCTCTCCGGGTACGAGCCCCTTTGATCGCTGCCCAGGTCAACCGCGCAGCGTCGCCGCGAGCGTGCCGGGGTCGAAGCTGATGGGCACGCGGCGCACCAGTTGACCATCCGCGGACAGCACGAGCAAGGTCGGGAACCCCTGCACGGCGTAGCGCTGCATGAACGCCGGCGCCTCTGGCGATTCGTAGTCGACGCGCGACAGCACGTAGCCGCCTGTGATCGCCTCTTTGACGGCGGTGTTCGTGAACACTTCTGCGTGCAGCACCCGGCACGTTGGGCACCAGATGGCCGAGAAGTCCACCAACACCGGCTTGCCCTGCGACTTGGCCAGTGCCAATGCCCGATCCAGCGGCAGGAAATCGAGCGCGGTGGCTTTGAGCGCAGCCTCGCCGCGTTGGGTCTGCCAGGCGGTGTGCGCGAAGTAGCTGCCAGTCGCGATGACCGCGACAGCGAAGACCCAAAGCGCGCGCTTCTTCAACTCTGGCAGATTCATCCGGTCACTCCGAAGACGAGTCGAGCATACGGCAGGCCTGGTGCGGCGCGGCGCCGGGGCAATGGCCCGTTGCTGGACGTGGCCGGACCGACGGCACCAGAATGGAAGCGTCCGCAGCCACCCACCAAGCCCAAGCCATGCTGAAGTTCTACTACTCGCTCGCACCCAACCCCATGAAAGTGGCCCTCTTCCTGGAGGAAGCAGGTCTGCCCTACGAGGCCATCCCGGTGGACACGCGAAAGGGCGAACAACATGCCGCCGCATTCACGTCGCTGAACCCGAACGCCAAGGTGCCGGTGATCGTCGACGGGGAGACGACCGTCTTCGACAGCAATGCAATCCTGCTGTTCCTGGCCGAGAAGACAGGCCAGTTCCTGCCCGCGTCGCCGGACCGCGGGCCCATGCTGTCGTGGCTGATGTTCGTGGCTTCCGGCATCGGGCCTTTCACCGGCCAGTGCGTGCACTTCAAGCACTACGCGCCCGAGCCCAACCCCTACGCGCTCAACCGCTATGACTTCGAAGCCTGGCGGCACTGGAAGATTCTCGACACGCATTTGGCAGACCGAACGTGGATGGTCAGCGGGCATTACACCCTGCTGGACATGGCTGTATGGGGCTGGGCGCGAGCAGTGCCCTTTGCGCTAGGCGCCGAAGCCTGGGCGCAATTGCCCCATGTGAAGCGGCTGCTTGATGCGGTGAATGAGCGGCCCGCCGCGCAGCGTGCTGCCGCGTTGAAGGACCGGTACGCATTCAAGACCGAGCTGGACGACGCGGCTCGGCGCGCGATGTTCCCGCAGAACGAAAGACTCAAGGGCTGATCTGCATGACCGCAGACGTCGAGCTCGTGGACGGATCGTCGTCGGTGGCAACTCAGCTGCCGGCGCGGCGCCGGCCACTCACATGAACGTGGTCGTATGAACATCCAGGCAGTGGCCTTCGACACGGGCGGCACGGTACTCGACTGGCACGGCGGGCTCGTGCGCGCCCTGCACAGCCTCGGCTCGCGGCACGGGATCGGACGCGACTGGCATGCGGCGGCCAACGACTGGCGGCGGCGGACGATGAAGCACATCGTCGGCCAGGTGCATCCGGCATTCCACATGGACGACGTGCACCGGCGCGTGCTCGACGAGACACTGGCCGAGTTCGACCTCGAGGCGTTTTCGGCGGTGGAACGCGACGAACTCTGGCGCACCTGGCACCATCTCGACGCCTGGCCCGACTTCGCGCCGGCGCTCGCCGCACTGCGCCAGCGCCTGCCGGTGGTTTCGTTCACGATGTTGCCGACAGCGTTGGTGGTCGACGTCTCGCGCCGCAATGGCATCACCTGGGACGCGATCGTCTCGTGCGAAATGATCGGCGTCTACAAGCCGAACGCCGAGGCCTACCAGACCGCGGCGCGCTGGCTGAACTTGCCGCCGCAGGCGATCCTCATGGTGGCTTGCCACAACTTCGATCTCAACGCCGCGCAAGACGCCGGCATGCGCACGGCGTTCGTCAGGCGGCCTGACGAGTGGGGCCCTGCCGGCCCGCCCGACCCGAACCCGAACAGGGCCTACGACTTCATTGAGGACGGCTTCGACGGCCTGCGCGAGCGCGTGCTGGCGGCGTTGTGAATCAGGGATTCGTACGCGCTCCTTGTCTGTTGTGAAAACCATCCGCGATCTCAACAGGCCACCCCAGATCGAGGGGCGGATTGAGTCCATCATCGTCAGGGGGTCGCCGCGAGAACGCGCGAAAACGGTCGCAGGAACTGTGGCCCTGGCAGGCATCGGACTCGCCGACGACCGGCTGGGGCAACGTGGCGAATCGGAACTGTCCACCCGCCAGGTCACGCTCATCCAGGCCGAGCACCTGCCAGTGATTGCGGGCTTGGCGCGGGTCGAGCCCATCGACCCGATCGGTCTGCGCCGCAATCTCGTGGTCTCTGGCATCAACCTGCTCGCTCTGAAGAATGCCAAGCTGAAGGTCGGCGCTGCGCTGCTGGAAATCGTTGGCCCCTGCCAGCCTTGTTCGCGCATGGAAGAGACCATCGGCCCCGGCGGGTATGCAGCGATGCGGGGACATGGCGGGATGACTGCCCGCGTGCTCGTCGGAGGCCCTATCAACGTCGGCGATAGGGTCAGGACGCAGGACTAGGGTGGTGCGCTACTCCTTTCTGTACTCATCCGTCGATACACGCAGTGGTCACGCGCGGCCCGGGGACTGCTGTCGGACGGCAACTCGAAGGTTTCTTCACGGCCCAGAAGCGACATTCGCTGCTCTGACCTTGTCGCCGCGAAGCTGACGGTCGGTTCCGCGCGAGTACACGTCGGACGCCCCGTAGCGGAGGGTAGCTGCCGATTTTTCTCGCCGGGCACAGTCCCTTTGGTGACCCGCAGGGTGAGCTTCCCCGCGCGTTGCGGGTTATCCCGCCCTGTTGGCTTCAATGCCTCGGCGCTTCAGGGCTTCAGCGGTGCACGACAGCCCCCGCAACAGCGGTCGCGCCTTGCACGGTGACGGCGCTGTCCAGTACCCAGTCGCTCGTGCGGATCACGTTCAACTGCCCGGCCCGGACGGTGCGCAGCAGGCCGTTGGCATCGATGTCGAAGTCGCCGCTGGTGTGGATGCCGGTGGCGCTCAGCGTGCCGACGCCGCTGTTCGGGTCCAGCCGCCAGATCGCGCCCTGTTGCGACACGTAGAGCGTGCCGTCGGGCGCAAAGTCCATGCCTTCAGGCAAAGCCAGGCTGGCCACACCTGCGGCCGTGGTGTTGCCGCTGACGGCTTGCACAGAGATCAGGACACCGTCCGCGCCATAGCGGTAGAGCCGCCGCACACCTGCCGTGCTCGTCGCCGACAGCAAGTGCACCACACCGCTTGCCGACACGGCGATGGCGGCCATCGGCTCGGCAACAGGGAACAGCGTGGTGCAGCGCCCGGTGTGCACATCCACCTGCGTGAGACTGCTCAGTTGTGCCGACGTGGCCAGCACCACGCCGTCGGGCATCAGGTCGGCAGCGCTGTGCGCACCACAAGACGCGGCCTGCACCTGCGCAAGGCCTGTGGTCCCGTTGATGCCGACAAAGGGCAGCGCCGATGGCGTTTGCACGAAGGTGCCGCTGCCAGCCGCCAGGGCGGGCACTGGCGGGGTGGCGGTGATGGTGACGGTGGCGCCAGCGCTGTCGACCCGGCCATCACTGACCACCAGGCTGACGACGTAGATCCCGATCACGTCGGCCACCAGCTCCAGGTTGGGCGCGGTGCGGTTCTGCAAAGAGGCCGTGCTGCCCGCAGGGCGCGAGGTCAGGCTCCACTGGAAGCTCAGCGCATCGCCGTTGGGGTCGCTGCTGGCGCTGCCGTTCAAGCGCACGCGTGTGCCGAAGGCGACGGTCTGCGCAGGCCCGGGGCGGGCCACAGGCGGCAGGTTGGCGTTGCTGGCGGTGATGGCCACCGTGCTCGGGGCGCTGTCGAGCGCGCCGTCGCGCACCACCAGCGTGGCGACATAAGTGCCCACCAAGTCGGGCACCAGTGTCGTCGTCTCCGTGCTGCCGCTGCCGAGAGCGGCCGCGCTGCCGGCCGGCCTGCTGGTCAGCACCCAGCTGAAGGTGAGTGGGTCACCGTTGGCGTCGCTGCTGGCCGCGCCGCTGAGCGTGACGGTGCTGCCGAGTATCGCGCCCAGGTCGCTGCCCGCGCGCGCCACTGGCGCCACGTTGCCCTGTGCGGCGGTGACCACTGCGCTGCTGGCAAAGCTCGTGTTGACGCCGTCGCTCACCACCAGGCTGGCGCTGTAGCTGCCGGCCATGTCGGCCACGAACGTCGGCCGCGGCGACGTGCTGGCGGACAGCCCAGCGATGCTGCCCGGCGGGCGGGAGACCAGGGTCCAGTTGTAGGTCAGCGCGCCGCCTTCGGGGTCGGTGCTGGCGGTGCCGTCCAACTGCACGCTGGTGCCCACCAGCACACTCTGCGGGCCACCGGCGCGGGCGTTGGGCACGGCATTGGTGGCGGGTGGTGTGACGGGGCCACCGCCACTGGCGGGTGTGTTGCTGTCATTGCCGCCACAGCCCGCTGTCAGGGCCACGACCAGGCAGCCCAGGGCTGCCAGCAAGCGATGTCTCATGGTCACTCTCGGAGCCGATGGTCTGGCCAACCGCGTCGAGTCTAGGCCGGCTGCATGCCGTGCGGCGCGAGCTGGCGCAGCAATCCGTAGCAAGCTGCAACCGGCAGGCGCTTCGCCGACACCGCCGAGCAACACGGAGTCGCCGACAGCGGTCATTCGCGGATGGCTATCAGCGCTCGGCAAGAGATCGCCGCTGAACGACTGCATCCGAAGATGCCGTACTCACGCTTCCGACCCGTTGCCATCGTTCGCGTTGTTGTGGCGGTCGCGTGCGCTTGGGATGCCCTGCTGCGCTCATGTCCCCCGCCCCAACTTGCTGCGCAAGCCGGGGCTCCTCCTTTACTTCGCTCCGCAGGGCACCCCAATCGCCCGCTCAGGCACCGCT
>JANOAM010000652.1:0-4332 GCA_031411215.1 Betaproteobacteria bacterium | reverse complement strand
ACAAGCCGGCCAGGGCCTCTTGCAGCGCTTGCTGCTCGGGGTCCTGGCCTGGCGGGGGGGCTGGGGCGTTATCGGAGTCCATGTGGGGGTGGGGCGGCCGCAGGGTAGCGGCCAGCCCCGCGGCTCACTTCAGCGGGCCGGCCTCACTTGAACACATCACTTGACCGCATCACTTGAACTCGATGCGGCGGGCTTCGATTCGGGTGCGGTCCGTGCTGAGCACGCCCTTGATCTCGACCCGGGCGTTGTTGGCCTGTGAAGTGAGTCACGGGGCCGGCCGCTACAGTGCGGCCGGCCCCGCCCCACATGGACTCCACCGACACGCCCGCCGCGACGCCCGGCCCGGACCCCGAGCAGCAAGCGCTGCAAGAGGCCCTGGCCGGGCTGTTGTCGTCCGTGGCCCGGCTGGGCGTGGCCAAGGGCCTGCCCTATGCACAAGTGGAAGAGATGCTGCGCCAGGCCTTTGTGCAGTCCGCGGCCCGGGCCCATCCGGGCCTGCCCGAACACCGCAAGGTCAGCCGCATCAGCACCACCACCGGCATCAACCGGCGCGAGGTGACACGTCTGGTGCAGGCGCTGGCGCAACCCGAAGCCGCAGCCGCCAAGCCTCGGTCGCTGGCCAGCGAGGCCTTTGCGCACTGGCGTACGCAACCCGTCTACCGCGACCAGGCCGGCCAGCCGCGCGTGCTGCCGCGCCTGGGTGCCGAGCCCAGCTTCGAGACCCTGGCGCAGGCCATCACACGCGACGTGCACCCGCGCAGCCTGTTGGACGAACTGGTGCGCCTGGGCCTGGCGCACTGGGACGAATCCACCGACCAGGTCAGACTGGCCCGCGAGACTTTCGTGGCCAGCGGCGACAGCGCCCGCCAACTGGGTTTCCTGGGCGACAACGTGGGCGACCACCTGCGTGCTGCAGTGGACAACGTGCTGGGCGGCAACGACCGGCTGCACTTTGAACAGGCATTGTTCGCGGACGGGCTGTCCCAGGCGTCGATGGAGTCCGTGCGCCCTGCCGTGCGTGCGCAATGGCAGCAGCTGTTGGCCGCTCTGGTGCCCGCGCTGGAAACGCGGGTGGAACAGGACACGCAACAAGACCCACCAGCGCAGGGCCGTTTGCGTGTGGGCCTGTACACCTACCACGAGGGCACGCCAGCCGTGCCTGAACAAGCCAGCAAACCTGTTCGCGCCACACGGAAAAAGTGACATGACCAAGCTTCAAGCTCCTTTCAACGCTTTGCGCGTGCTGTGTGTGGCCGCCGCGTACGCTCTGGCCCTGGCGTCGTGCGGCGGAGGTGTCGGCACGGGCGGTACAGGCGGTGACGCCACGGCCTATGCCTCGGGCCCCATCACCGGCTTCGGCTCCGTGTTCGTCGGCGGCGTGCGCTTTGACGACAGCAGTGCCACCGTGGAAGACGCTGACGGCAGCGGCCGGTCGCGCGACGACCTGCGTCTGGGTATGACGGTGGAGATCGACAGTTCGGCCATCAGCACTGACAGCAATGGCTCGACGGCCAGCGCCCGGCGCATCCACTTCGAAAGCGAGATCCAGGGTCTGGTCGGCGCGGTCTTCGTCAACCTGGGCAGCTTCACCGTGCTGGGCCAGACCGTGCTGGTGGACGCCAACACCGTTTTCGACGAACGCATCGGCGGCGGCCTGGCCGGCCTCAGCGCGGGCCAGGGTGTGGAGGTCTACGCCATCTACGACGCCGCAGCGCTGCGCTACCGTGCGACCCGCGTGGAACCTTCAGCGCTGGTCGGTGGCCTGCGCCTGCGCGGCCCGGTGCTGCAACTCAACACCGGCAACCAATCGCTCACGGTGGGCAGCAACAGCTACAGCTATGCGGGCGCCAGCAACGTGCCGCCAGGTTTGGCCGTGGGTCAGTACGTGCGCCTGCGCATGGCGCTGGACCTGACGCCGTCCCCGCACTGGGTGGTACAGAGCTTCGGTGCCGTGCCGCGTGCAGTGGCCGAGGGCGACGGTGTCAAGGTGGAAGGCCTGGTCAGTGCCTTCACCAGCACCAGCGTCTTCAGCGTCAATGGCCGGGCTGTGAACGCCAGCGCAGCCACGCTGGTGCCGGCCGGCGGCGCCGGGCTGGTGGTGGGCGCGCGTGTGGAAGTGGAAGGCGTGGTGCGCGCTGGGGTGTTCGTGGCCAGCAAGGTCAGCGTGTTGAGCGACCGCGATCTGCTGGACCGGGGCTTCGAGTTGATCGGCGCCATCACGGCGGCCAACCCCCTGCAGTCGACCATCACGCTGCGCGGCGTCACGGTCAGCACGGCGCGCAGCGACTTGCGCATCGACAACGGCACGGCTCTCAATCTGGTGCTGGGGCAGGCCGTGGAGGTCAAGGGCGTGCTGGCCGCAGACCGCCGCACGCTGGAGGCCACGCGCATCAAGATCGTCCGGTAGCAGCGGTCGTTGGCCGACACCTCGGCCTACACTGGGAACCGCCGCAAACAGCCTGGGCCAACCGCCATGACCGAACAAGCCGACGAGCGTGCCCTGGGCGCCTCCACCGTGTCCCTGATGGTGGCGGTGGCCTGCATCGCGCTGTTCCTGCCGCCGCTGGTGCACAGCACCGTTTCCACACCCTGGCGCGCGGCCGCCGTGGGCCTGGTGCTGGCGACCGCGCTGTTGCTGCACTGGGTCTTCCTGGCGATGGCCGCGCGGCACATGGGCCGGTCTGTCGGCGGCTGGGTGGCTCTGTCCGTGCTGCTGTTTCCGGTGGGCAGTGCGGCCGCGCTGATCCTGCTGAACTTCTTCAGCGACGAGCGCCCCGGAGCCGGCGGCCCGCACCAGGCGGCCCATGGCTGAGCGGCGCGTTGTTCGACGTGTGGTGCTGCGAGCCCTGCTGGCCGCCAGCCTGTTGCCCGCATCCACGGTCTTGAGCGCGGCACCCGACTTGCAGGCCCTGGCGCGCGAGGTCGAAGCGGCCGAACGAGCGTTCGCGCGCAGCATGGCCGAACGCAAGCTGGCGGACTTCACGGCACTCTTGTCCGATCAGGCCGTGTTCTTCGGCGGCGGCACTCGCGTGCACCACGGCAAAGCCGAGGTGACTGCGGCCTGGCGCGGTTTCTTCGAAGGCCCGGACGCGCCTTTTTCCTGGGCGCCGGACCGAGTGGAGGTGCTGGCTGATGGCACGCTGGCGCTCACCAGCGGCCCCGTGCACGACCCCAAGGGTCAGCTGATCGCGCGCTTCAATTCCATCTGGCGACAGGAGGCGCCGGGTGTGTGGCGCATCGTCTTCGACAAGGGGCAGCCGCCGCCTTGATCAGGTGAGGGCGAGGCGGGCGCGGTGCCGCGCCACCTGAGCCAGCACCTGCACCGGCGCCGTGCCGCCCAGCACGTTGCGTGCGTTGAGCGATCCGCGCAGCGTCAGCACCGCAGCCACGTCGGCTTCGATTTTCGGTTGCAGCGCTTGCAAGTCAGCCAGCGGCAGTTCGCTCAGGTCCACACCACGCTGGATGGCGATCTTCACCGCATGCGCCACGGACTCGTGCGCGTCGCGGAAGGGCAGGCCCTTCTTCACCAGGTAGTCGGCCAAGTCGGTGGCGGTGGCGTAGCCCTTCAGCGCCGCGCGCTCCATGGCGTCCTTCTTGACTGTGATGCCGCCGGCCATCTCGGCCATGATGCGCAGCGTGTCGGCCAGCGTGTCCACGGTGTCGAACAGCGGCTCCTTGTCTTCCTGGTTGTCCTTGTTGTAGGTGAGCGGCTGGCCCTTCATCAGCGTGATCAGGCCCATCAGGTGTCCCACCACACGCCCGCTCTTGCCACGCGCCAGTTCGGCCACGTCGGGGTTGCGCTTCTGCGGCATGATGGATGAGCCTGTGCAGTAGCGGTCGGCCAGGTCGATGAAGCCGAAGTTCTGGCTCATCCACAGCACGATCTCTTCCGCCAGCCGCGACACGTGCACCATGGTGATGGCGGCGAAGCTGGTGAACTCCAGCGCGAAGTCACGGTCGCTCACGGCGTCCAGGCTGTTCTGGCAGACGCCGTCAAAGCCCAGGGTCCTGGCCACGAGTTCGCGGTCCAGCGGGTAGCTGGTGCCGGCCAGGGCGGCCGCACCCAGCGGCAGGCGGTTCACGCGCTTGCGCACATCCACCAGGCGTTCGGCGTCGCGCGCGAACATCTCCACATAGGCCAGCAGGTGGTGGGCAAAACTCACCGGCTGCGCCACCTGCATGTGGGTGTAACCGGGCATCACGGTCTCGGCGTGCTGCGCGGCCACTTCCACCAGGGCGCGCTGCATGTCGGCCAGCAGCACCGCCAGCGTGTCGATCTCACCGCGCAGCCACAGCCGCACGTCGGTGGCGACCTGGTCGTTGCGGCTGCGG
>JANOAM010000651.1:0-2577 GCA_031411215.1 Betaproteobacteria bacterium | reverse complement strand
TGGCGAAGGCAACTTCAAGCGCACCCGCGAACTGGCCGACCAGTTGTTCAAGGCGCTGCCCGACAGTCCACGGGTTCTGGAGCTTGCGGGGGCGGCTGAGTTCAGCCTTCAGCAGTTCGTGCAGGCCGAGTTCTACCTCAGCAAGGCGCTGAAGGCGTCGCCGCAATTGCTCCGGGCGCGCCACATGCTGGCCCAAACCTACCTGCGTTCGAACCAGCCCAATAGGGCCATTGACGTCTTGCAGCCGGTGCTGGAAGGCAAGGCGGTCGACGCCACCACGCTGTCGCTGGCGGGCGCCGCCTGGCTGGAGACGGGAGAAGACCGCAAGGCCGAGTCCGCCTTCAAGGCGGCGGCCAAGGCGGCACCCAAGAACACTGGCGTGATGGCGGCTGTGGCGCTGTCCAAGGCTGCCCGCGGCAACACCAGTGCGGTGAATGACTTGGAGACACTCGCCGCCAGCGACCGCGGCGCGCGTACCGACTTGGCGCTCATCAGTGCCCGCCTGAGCCAGAAGGACCTCAAGGGCGCGCTGAAGGCCATCGACGGCCTGGAGAAGAAGATCCCCGATCAACCGCTGCCCCACAGCATGCGGGGCAGAGTCCTGTTGCTCCTGGGCGACCTGCCCGGCGCCGGCAAAGCCTTCGAGACCGCACTGTCCAAGGATCCGGCCTACTTCCCGGCCATAACCAGCTTGGCTGCCATCGACTTGAAGAACGGCAAGCCCGATCTGGCGCGGCAGCGCCTGGAAGCGGCGGTCAAAGCCAGGCCCAAGGCCTACCACGCCTACGTCGCCTTGGCAGACCTCACGGTCCGCACGGGCGGCAGCACCGAAGATGTCCTCAAACTCCTGCAGGCCGGCGCCAAGGCCAACGCCGGCGAACCCGCGCCGCACCTGGCCCTGGTGGCGCAGTTGGTGGCAGCCGGTCGTGGCAAGGAAGCGCTGGAGGCCGCGCAGGTGGCCTCAGGCGCACTGCCCAATGACCCGAGCATCGCGGAGTCCCTGGCGCGCGCGCAGATGTCGGCCGGTGACGGCAACCAAGCGGCTGTCACGCTGAAGAAGTTGACCGGGCAATACCCCACCAATGCGTCCTACCAGCTCTTGCTGGGCGATGCCTACCTGCTGTCCAAAGACCTGGACAACGCCCACCGTGCGCTGCGCCAGGCCATGGCACTGCAGCCTGGTTTGATCGAAGCCCAACGTCGGCTTGTGGCACTGGCCATCATGAACAAGCGCCCGCAGGACGGCTTGGCCCTGGCCCAGGAACTGCAGAAGGCCGAACCGAAGAACCCCTGGGGTTTCACGCTGGAAGGGGAAGTGGAGTCCAGCCGCCAGCGCTGGGACGCTGCCATCGCGGCTTACCGCGGTGCCTTGCAGCGGGGCGCGAACACGGAAACAGCGGTCACCCTGCACCAGGCGCTGCGCCGTGCCGGCCGCAATGCCGACGCTGACCGGGCTGCCGGTGACTGGCTCAAGGCCAACCCGAGAGATGGGGTGTACCTGTACCACCTCGCCAATGCGGCAATGGCCAGCAACCGCGACGAAGAGGCCGAGACGCGGTTCAGGGCCGTGCTGGAGTTGCAACCCGGCAACCCGCTGGCGCTGAACAACCTGGCTTGGCTGCTGGTCAAGCAGGGCAAGCCCGGCGGTGTGGCTTTGGCTGAAAAGGCCAACAGCCTGTTGCCGGGCCGCTCGGTGGTGCTGGACACCTTGGCTGCTGCGCTGGCCGCCGACAAACAATTGCCCAAGGCTATTGAGGCGCAGCTCAAGGCGGTGACGCTGAGCCCTGCCGACCCAGGCCTCAAGCTCAATCTGGCAAAGATGTATCTCCAGGCCGGGGAAAAGTCCAAAGCGCAAACCCAGCTCCAGTCGCTGGCCCAACTGGGCGAGAAGTTTGCGCGCCAGTCTGAGGTGTCCCAGCTGCTGAAGTCGCTGTAGTCACGGCAGGCCAGCACGGGCCGCGCACAAAAAAGGGCCCTTCAACCGAAGGGCCCTTTTGTTGGAAACGAAAACTTTACTTGGCGCGCTGGCGGCGGCTGGCGGCCAGCAAGCCCAAACCAGCCAAGGCCACCAGGGCCAGGCTGCCAGGTTCAGGAATGTTCGTGATGGTGGTGCCAACACCGCCGCCGATGATGACGTTGCGTGAGACGCCGCCGAAAGGAGAATCGCCGAGCACGCTCAAACTGCCCAGATTGCCGCTGAAGTAGCCGTGCCATGGGTCGGCACCGGCCAGGTCGGTGTTGGTCAGACCCGGGAAGGCAGTCGCACCGGCGGCTGTCAAAGTAATGTCCCCCGTTCCGGCGCCACCAGCGCCAACGTCCGTCGTCACGATCCCGGAGATCAGCGTGCTCAGCCAGTCAAACTCACCCGCGCCTGTTTCACCCTGAGCAAACAGCGCACCGCCCAAAGCCGCGTTGCCGGCACCGCCAACGAAGCTGGCGATTTGAGCGGCCTTGCCGTTAACGGCTGCCAGTTCTCCAGCGTCCATGTCACCGGCCACCAAGCCCGCCGTCGACAGGTACAGGATACCCGTGGTCGTGGTGGACAAACTGCCCAGTGCGGTGGCGATGGCGCCCGCG
>JANOAM010000650.1:0-3170 GCA_031411215.1 Betaproteobacteria bacterium | reverse complement strand
AGGACCGCCAGGGCTGGCTGAATGCCGTGGCCGTGCGTCTGGCCGCCGCACAGGACACCGGCGCCGTCGTCGCCTGCTCAGCCCTCAAGCGCAGTTACCGCGACCTGCTGCGCCGTGCCGCGCCCGACTTGCGGGTGGTGCACCTCAGTGGCAGCGAGACCCTGCTGCGCCAACGCCTGCAGGCCCGCGCCGGCCACTACATGCCGCCTTCGCTGTTGCCCAGTCAGTTGCAGACGCTTGAGGCGCCGGCGCCCGACGAGCACGCGCTGACCCTGTCCATTGCCGAAGAGACCACCGCGATGGTGGATCTTGTCCTGCACCACCTGGAATCGACCGCACCATGAGCGCCTTGATCTCGGCTTCCACCTTCCGCCTGGACGGGCGTATCGCCCTGGTCACGGGTTCGTCCACCGGCATCGGCTTCGCACTGGCGCAGGCCTTGGGCGAGGCCGGTGCGACCATCGTGCTCAACGGGCGTGACGCCGTGCGGCTGGCGTCGGCGCAGGACAGCCTCAAGGCGCTGGGCCTGGCCGTGCATGCGCGGGCCTTTGATGTCTGCGACGCTGTGGCCACGGAAGCCGCGGTAGCCAGTATCGAAGCTGACATCGGGCCCATCGCCATCCTGGTCAACAACGCCGGACTGACACGCCGCGGGCCATTCCATGAGATGTCGGCAGACGACTGGCAGACGGTGATGCGCACCAACGTCGACAGTGTCTTCGTCGTTGGCCAGGCGGTGGCCAAGCGCATGGTGCCGCGCGGGGCGGGGCGCATCATCAACACCTGTTCGGTGATGAGCGAGCTGGGCCGCCCCGGCACCGCGGCCTACACCGCCAGCAAGGGCGCGCTGAAGATGTTGACCAAGGGCATGGCCATCGACCTGGGGCCGTTTGGCATCAACGTCAACGGCATCGGCCCGGGTTACTTCAAGACCGAGCTGACGTCGCGTCTGGTGGCTGACCAGGACTTCAACAACTGGTTGATTGGCCGCACACCGTCACGCCGCTGGGGTGAACTGAAGGACCTGGCCGGGTCAGCCGTCTTCCTGGCCAGCGATGCCGCCAACTTCGTCAACGGCCACATCCTCTACGTCGACGGGGGCGTCACCGCGTCCCTCTGATTTTCCCTGCGAACAACCCAGGCCTGCTGCCATGGAATTCACCCAAGTCATTCTCGAAACCGGCCCTGACGGCCGCGCCAGCTTCCGCGAACAGGCCATCGCGCTCAACGAAGGCAAACCGATGGCGCGCTTGTCGCCATTGATGCCCAGCGCGGGGCTGCAACTGCGCATGAGCCCTGTCGGCTTCCGCAGCGACTTCCACTGCACCGAAAACCCGCAATGGTTGTTTGTGTTGGGCGGGCAGATGGAGATCGGCCTGCAGGACGGCACGTCCCGCATCTTCGGTCCGGGCCAGCATTTCTATTCCGCCGACACGCTGCCAGCCGGTGCCAGCTTCGACGCCAAGTTGCATGGTCACTGGAGCCGGCAGATCGGCCCGGAGCCGCTGGTCACCGCCTTCGTGCGCAGCTGAACGGCATGAGCACACGCCCGATCAAGAACGTACACGGCAACACACTGGACCGCCTGGGTGAGGCCATCGTCGCCGGGCGCTGGCCGCCTGGCAGCGGTGTGCCGGCAGAGCCGCTGCTGTGCGAAGAGCTGGGCGTCAGCCGCACGGTGGTGCGCGAGGCCGTGAAGTCGCTGGTGGCCAAGGGCTTGCTCAGCACCGGCCCCAAGGTCGGCACACGTGTGCTGCCCGAAGACAACTGGAACTGGTTCGACCCCGACGTGGTGGCGTGGAAGAGCCGCATCGGACTGACGCACGAGTTTCTGCGCGACCTGCAGGAACTGAGGCGTGTGGTGGAACCGGCGGGTGTGCGCCTGGCGGCTGAACGTGCCACGGCGGCGGACATTGCCGAGATCGAAGCCGCCTACGCCGGCATGAAGTCCGCCATCGAAGAGGGTGGCGACTATGTCGGCCACGACCTGCGCTTCCACCAGGGTTTGCTGCGTGCCTGCCACAACCGCATGGTGGTGCAGATGAGCAAGGCGCTGGGCGCGCTGCTGCGCACCAGCTTCGAGATCAGCACCACGCGGCCGGACGGACCTGCCGGGTCGCTGCCGTTGCACCGCGCGGTGCTGGACGCGGTGATTGCGCGCAACCCGGCCAAGGCGGAACGGGCGTGCATCGTCTTGATTGACGGTGCGCGGCAAGACATCGACGCCGTGCTGGCCAGTCGCCGCAAGCTGCCTTCGCTGGCAGCGCCGGCCAAGGCACTTCGGCGGCGGGCGGGCGCGGCTACTGCGCCTTGACGGCGCCCTTCAGGTCCGACGCACGGTACTCCTCAAAGATGGACTCCACAAAGGCCAAGGTCAGCACACCGCCCGGAACGGATTCGCGCCTGGGGTGTTGATCGACTGAGAACGGCCACTTGCTGTCGTTGAGCGCTAGGGAAGCGCTGATTTATCCGGGCAGTCCTGGATGGCAGCGAAGGCTGCAGCCTGCGACGATGGTGCCATGAAGCAGACGAGTTTTGCCAGTGCCGAGTACGCCGGCAAGAAGCGCCAGACGCGCCGGGAGCGCTTTCTGGGCGAGATGAACGCAGTGGTGCCGTGGGGCCGGTTGGAAGCGCTGATCGAGCCGCACTACCCCAGGAGCGGCAAGGTGGGCCGCCCGCCGATAGGCGTGCCACGCATGCTGCGCATGTACTTCCTGCAGCAGTGGTACACGCTGGCCGACGAAGCGCTGGAGGACGCGCTGTATGACAGCCAGGCCATGCGCGAGTTCATCGGCATCGACCTGGGACGGGAGAACGTGCCCGATGCCACGACGCTGTTGAAGTTCCGCCGCCTGCTGGAGCAGCACGACCTGACCTCTGCGATCCTGGCCGAGGTCAACGCACACCTCACCGAGCGTGGTCTGCTGATGCGCCAGGGCACGGTGGTGGACGCCACCATCATCGCCGCGCCCAGTTCGACCAAGAACGCGCGGCGCGAGCGCGACCCGGCGATGCACCAGACCAAGAAGGGCAACCAATGGTATTTCGGGATGAAAGCGCACATCGGCGCGGATCGGGACAGCAAGCTGGTGCACACCGTGGTGGATCCAGACACGACTCTTGACGCCCATCGGCAACTGTTGAAATGATTCCGAGGTTACCAGAAAGCT